>JAAYKT010000434.1 GCA_012522255.1 Clostridiales bacterium | reverse complement strand
GTATATGTATAAAAAAATGATGGGGTAGGGGGGATTAAATCCTACTAAACATATATGTTTAGACCGTGTGGCCCCTTCGCACAAAAAAATCTTTTTTCAAATGGGGGTAATGGGGGACAAAAACAGGCTTAAAACCTTATAAATAAAGGGTTTGAGAGGCGTTTGATTAATTTAAAAAAATCAAATTAATCAAAATAAATCAAAATTAGTGGGGGACAAAAGGGGGGACGGATGGAGGACATGCGGTAGTAAATGTTGCAATAACAAATATATTATAAAGCAGAGAAGGGACTGGCTGAGATGAAAAAGGTAATAACTGCAGATATAGCGGAAAGAATTGCCCGTATGCGGGAAAGAGGCATAGGTTACCGTAGGATTGCTTCTGAGTTGGGGTTGAAAGCCGATTCCGTTAAAAAGCATTGTAAGCGCAAAGGCATGGGCGGTTATCACGGCGGTATGGATAGAACTCACGGTATATATATCGTTGACTGATGAGGAGGGAGATTATTATGGCAGGTAACAGAAATTCAGGTGGCAGAAGAACAAATTCAGGCAGAAAAGCTAAGCCGCTTTCGGAAAAAATATTGGAAGGTAAGAGCAACATTAAAACAATACAGTTTGATGTGTCATCTGATGTGCAAGGGGAAGAAATACCGGAACCAAAAGAGTTTTTAAAAGCTCAGCAACGGCAGGGAGAGTTTATTGCGGTGGAAATACGGCAGGAGGTGTGGGAATGGCTCAGGAAAAGAAAATGCGACCATTTGATACCAATGCTAATAATAGACCAGTTTGCCGTGACTTATGCACGATGGATACAGGCAGAGGAAGCCAGAAGTGAATTTGGTCCTCTTTCAAAGCACCCGACAACAGGCAATGCCCAGTTATCACCTTTTATAGGTATAGCGCAAAGTGAAAGCAAGGCGGCATTAAATTTATGGAATGAAATATATTCTATAGTCCGTGCAAATTGCACAGACGATTTTTACAACAATCCGGAAGATGATGTTATGGAACGACTTCTTAGTATGCCACGAAGAAACTATGGGAGGGAAGTGTAGTGAATAAATTAATTGTGTTAAAACCAAAAGAAACAGCACAAATGCTTCATTGCAGCTACGGTCAGCTTATGCGTATGGTTCGGGCAAACAGAATACCGCATTACCGAATCGGTACCCATGTGCTGTTTAATAAAGATAAGGTGCTGGAATGGATTGATAACGGCGGAACTGCGCAGAAAAATATATCCTGAAACCTTGATAATTAACTTGACTAATGCCTAATGGTATGGCTATATGTACATGGGAGGTTGATATTATGGCAGGAACAATACTTGAACTTGGCAACAACAAATACCGTTTTATGGTGTGGTGCAAATCGGAGTACGATAACAAAAGGGTTAGAAAATCAAAGGTCGTAACTGCAAAATCTAAGCGTGAGGCTGATAAGAAACTTGCTAAATTTGTGACTGAATGTGAGCAGAAGTTTTCCTTGGGCGGTTCAACTATGACCTTTGAGCAGTTTTCAAAGAAATGGATAGATGAATACGCTAAGCCGAATTTATC
>JAAYKT010000433.1 GCA_012522255.1 Clostridiales bacterium | reverse complement strand
GGATATGCCGGTTCATACGCATAATTGGGATGAAATATATTATTTAACACGCGGCGAAATCCTATATTTTATCGATAACAGCACATATACAGTAAAAGAAGGCAGCTTTGTGTATATCCCAAAGTCTGTTATGCATAAAACTCACTCGAAAAAATGGGATAGCTTCCATGAAAAATATGTAGTTAATTTTTCGGATGATATTTTTCCTCTTGGTTTTAAGGAAGAAGTTTTAGACGAGGTTTTTGCATTTCCGGTGGTAAATGTTCCGCTGAGGAAGCGCAGCCAGATTGAAAGAATTTTTGCTGATATGGAATATCAGAATAAGGCGGATGATAAATTCGGCAAAAGTATTTTTATAAACCTGTTATATGAAATGATGGTTTATTTATTTCGCCTTAAGAAAGAAAACCTGCTCACATATTCAAAATATGAACATGAAGAAAGCTTTGCCGATAAAATAGTAACATACATAAATAGTAACTTTAGTAATGAAATAACGATTTCGAACTTGGCGGAAATTGTTAAATTGAGCGAAAACTGTGTTTCAAGGAAGTTTAAAAAAATGATGGGAATCAGTGTTTTTGGATATTTGAACTCTGTCAGAATACAAAAAGCAAAGGAAATGCTGGTATTGACAGATATGACGATCACTGAAATCTCAACCGAGATTGGCTATAATAATTCCAATTATTTTGCTAAACAGTTTAAAAGGGTTGAGGGCATTACGCCGCTTAAATACAGGAAGCAAAATAAGCTGTATAGAGACATTAATAATTATTTAACGCTTTGAAGAAACATTAATTCCTTTGGGTGAATGATGTTTCTTTTTTTTACGGCACTAAAGGTATGACAGAATAGTTTCTTTTTTGTGCAGCACATAACATAATATTTATAGATTTTGCATTGGACTAATGCTATAATTAAATGGTGTTAAATTATAATTTGAAAGGTGGATAATTATGAAATTAAATTCAAAAGCAATTTTCTCGTATACTTTCTCAATAATGCTTCTAATGTTGCTTATGTCATTTTCGGCTTTTGCAGCAGGAGAACAGGTGGTTAATGAACCTGCCGGAACCTTTGATGCGGAAAATTCGTATTACATTGATGCCAAAAGTGATGTATCTACGCCAGTTACACAAATTTCTGCCATTAGCGGTGTGAGTAGGCCAATGGACATTAGATATTATTTACCATCACATATGAAAACGGCATATATTCAAATTAGTATAGATTCAACAGATAAACTTAAGTCGGCAGATAAAGTTGAGTTAAAACTGTATGGTTATTTATCTGCAGGCGGATGCTATTCTCTATATGAAGTTGCTAATTGGGGAAATACTACTGATGCCGCTTCATGGAGTGTTGGTGAGTCGCTTGGACAATCAACACCTGCAACAACAGGCGAAAAATATACTGCTATCTTCGATGTGACAAACTATATCAGTACGTTGAGCGATGATGATAATTTTATTAGATTTGCAGTTCGTGAACCTAACACTGTAAATAATGGAGATTTATATGCCGGAAGTTCAAATGTTCCAACCCTCACTGCTCAGTATAGCACAACACCTGCTAAGTTTTTAAGTGTGGCATCTACATCATATGATGCTCCTGTGAGTGATGCTGTATCAGTTTCTGACACAGAAGTTACGCCGGCGGTGGGTACAGCACTTCTTGGACCAGTTACTGCAACATCAACCAGTCCAGCTTATGTCGAATTAGCAATAACTGACCTGTCAGCTATGCAACAATCCAATCAGATTATGTTAACAATGGGTTTTTGGCAACTAAAAGGATCACGTGTTTGTAAGTTATATAAAGTAACTAATTACGGAGATGGAACAACTCCGAGTTCATACAGCTATGGAGAAATAATTTCAGAAACTACAATAACAAACACGGGTGAAAATGCAGCCGGTTGGACTTCGTTTGATGTAACTAAATATATTAAATCTTTACCGGTAGAAACATCAACTGCTCAATTTGCTGTTATATATTCGGGAGACAACGGTTTATATACAAAGGGCAATTATATACCGAAGTTTGAGGCAATAAACGAAACCGGCATAACAGGATTAAGTGGCCTTATCGAAGGAGAAATTTTAAAGGTGACAAAAGGACTTGCTGTGGGAACTGAAACTACTCCATTAACCGCTACACCTATTATCGCGATTTACGGAAGCGATAAAAACTTAAAGATAGCTCAAATAGGTGAGACGCTGATAGGCCTTGATGGAACAAAATATACAGAGGTAACGGCAGAAATTTCCGGATATACTCCGGTGGACGGCGATTATGCAAAACTATTTGTATGGAATTCTCTTGAGAATCTTACTCCGTTAACAGGCGCAGAAGATTTACATTATAGTGCTGAGTAAATGTACGATATATAGCAACATATTAAAGTAATCCTCATTCCGTGAACTTTCCCCCACCTCCACCTACCCAAAGCCCTGTATTTATGCTATAATAGACGCAGAAGATGTGGCATAAAAACATTCACCGAAAGGGTGCTGGGTATGAAATTTGAGATAGTATTTGGCAATGAGCGGTTAATAACGCCGACGGGGCTTGCGCTGGCGGGGTTGCTTTTGAAGAAGACCGATTTGCGCAAGCGGCTGAACGT
This sequence comes from Clostridiales bacterium, assembly GCA_012522255.1. Lineage (GTDB taxonomy): Bacteria > Bacillota > Clostridia > Lutisporales > Lutisporaceae > JAAYKT01. The sequence goes on along the minus strand of JAAYKT010000433.1, from coordinate 1,304 downwards.
GGAAAAGTTCAAAAACCAGCACGGCTTACGCCATGTGTGTGATTTTTTTGAAAGACGCAGGCTTTGGTTAGGCGTTGATGTGGTTAGTTCACGGATTCAGGGTAATATCAAATACAAACTGTAAATAAATAGTGGGTGGGTACAGTGGCTTCCTCCCCACAATTTATTAAGTGTGCCTAATTCATAATATAGATATGGAGAAATGTTTATGAAATGTATAAGTAAAAAAATGAAAAAAGTATTTATCTGTGTAATAGGAATAACGGTTTTTATCTCATTTTCGACTTTTGCAGCTGAAGGGCAAGTAGCTTCAGAAAAAACCGGAACATTTGATGCGGAAAATTCGTATTACGTTGATGCCGGAAGTAATGTATCTACGCCAGTTACACAAATTTCTGCCATTACCGGTTCGAATAGGCAAATGGATGTTAGATATTATTCATCACATATGAAAACGGCATATATTCAAATTAGTATAGATTCAACAGATAAACTTAAGTCGGCAGATAAAGTTGAGTTAAAACTGTATGGTTGGTTATCTGCAGGCGGATACTATTCTCTATATAAAGTTGCTGATTGGGGAAATACTACTGATGCCGCTTCATGGAGTGTTGGTGAGTTGCTTGGACAATCAACACCAATGACAGCAAGCGGAAATCCTGCTGCTGCCTTCGATGTGACAAGCTATATCAGTACGTTGAGCGATGATGATAATTTTATTAGATTTGCAGTTCGTGAACCTATCGCTGTAAGTAATGGATTGTTATATGCCGGAGGTTCAAATGTTCCAAGTATTACCCTTCTTTATGATATTACACCGCCGGTTGCAAGCAATGTAAGAATTACAGGCATTCCTGTTGAAGGCGAAATGCTTAATCTTTCTTATGATTATACCGGTTTTTATGAAGAGGAAAACAGTGAGTATCAATGGTATAGCGATGGTGTTAAAATAGAAAACGAAACAACTAATCAATTAACACTAACAGGTGATATGGTTGGAAAAACTATAACCGCCTCTATAAAACCGCATTCAAAATATGGAAAATACTCTGAAAACGGAGAAGCAACGGATGAAATAGAAGTTGAATATTCACAGAACTTTGGCCCCATACTCAGCATTATAGAAGTGAATAGACTGATAAGACAGATTCCAGGGCTTTCATTAACTGAGTTGGAGCAATTTTTGCGAGATAATACCGGCTTGTTTCAGATTGATATAAATAGATTAGATACATTGACAGTTGATACACACAAAAACGCTGTATTAACAGAAATAATTGCAAGTGATCCACAAACTATTTTGG
>JAAYKT010000432.1 GCA_012522255.1 Clostridiales bacterium | reverse complement strand
GGATGTTGTCATCCTGAGAGTTAGTGAAGGCTTTTGACTCCAAAGGCATACATTATTCCTGTGTTCTGAGTTCTGACGTCTGAGTTCTTAGCTGATGTGGGAAGTGAGATGTGGGAAGTGAGATGTTACGATAGGTATCTGGGAGTCAAGTCTTGAAATAATGTACAAAGGAAGGTGGGTTTTATGACAATTTATCCTGGGAAAAAAGGAAATCTAAAAGGAACTTCTTTGGTGGTATTAACTATAATAGCTATTATTCTATCTATATTTTTCTTCACAAAAAGGGGTGTCTTTGCCTGGTTTATTATGATATGTCTGGCCTTTCTTATACCGTTAGTTTATAAAGGAATGATTCTGAAGATTACTCTTTATGATAATCGAATTGTTATTCTAAGGCCTATAAGCAGACAAACAATAAAAATAGCTGATATAGCTTTCTGTGCTGTTCACGATATAGGTGAAGGGAATTTTACACTGTATTCTTTTATGAAGAATAAAAAGAATGGTGATGTAAAAATAACAGGAATAAAATCCGACAAGTCTTATGATGAAGTTTTGAAAACCATGAAAAAAGGTGGTAAGTTAGAAGGCATCCAGATTAACTTCAATAAAGCAGATAAAATTCCTATAGCATTAGTAGAAAACAGCGATGAATTAAAAGAAAAGATATTAGATAACGTAGATATTCAGCATTACGATGCAACATATTGCTAATAGATTTATCAATTTTAAATAATAGCTGTTCATATTGGCGGGGCTTGAGCCCTGCTTTTTTGAATTCTGTTTCTGTTTACATATTTTATAATGAGCCGTAAATATTAGTATTTAGTAGAGATTATGCCTTCGAAAAGACGTAGGGTCTGTTAGCTATGAAGTTTTTATTTTGATTTTAGCTTGAAACAAAAACAAGTCTTATTTAGTCGAAGTATGTGATATAATTAGCAGTAACGAAGAATAATGTGAGGTGCAAGTATGAAACTAAAAAAAGCAACAATAGTCTTATTAATTTTTCTATTACAATTAGCAGTTTTAACCGGTTGTATTCATCAACTTTTTTCTGAAAGTCCGATTATTGAAGAAAAAGAACCTGAAGAAGATGTAGAATTATTAGACGGAAAAGCACCTGAACAGGAAGAGGAAAAAGAGCCTGAATTTGTTGAAGAGGTAATATCTGAAGTACAACTTCCAATCAATACAGTATATATAAAAGGCAGACAACAAAACGTGAGAGAAGAGCCTTTGAAAGATGCTAAAATTATTGCAACGCTTTCCAAGGGACAAGCAGTGCTGTTAATTGGAGAAAGAAGAGACGATAACGATGTGAACTGGAGTATGATAAGTTATACAAATGATAAAGGTAACAATGAGATAGGTTGGTTAAAAACAGATGATACCGTTTTAGATTGGATGGAATTAATGAATGAAAGATTTAGGGATATGGATTACAGTCCTCAGGAAAAAATAGCAAACTATTATGAAAACCCAAGGGTAAAGGTTAAGGGTATATATGTAACTATATTTTCGGCTGCCGGTAAAAGAATGGATGAATTAATCGAAATGACGAAAAGGAGTGGTATAAATACTTTTGTCATAGATGTAAAGGATGACAGAGGTTATATGTTGTTTAAGACGAATGCCGCCGAGAAATTCAGCCCTAAAGCAAACGAGAAGGCGACTGTAAAGGATATAAAAGTCCTTATGGAGAAACTTAAAGAAAACAATATATATACAATTGCAAGGATAGTGTCCTTTAAGGATCCAACCTATACAAGCCAGAATGTTGACAAGGCCATAGTCTACAAAGACACCGGGAAACCTTTTACGAATAATGATGGTCTCATATGGGCTTCGCCCCATGATAGAAGCCTATGGGAATACAATATTGAAGTTTCTAAAGAGGCTATAGATGCAGGTTT
>JAAYKT010000431.1 GCA_012522255.1 Clostridiales bacterium | reverse complement strand
TTATTATAAAACCGACGATGAATATTTACAAGATATTTCTATGCCTTTTCTTATTTTTTAACCTCTGTAACTCTTACAATCGGGAAAATCAAAATATAACATACAGCGAAGACTGCCAAAGAATATAATGTCAGCTTAACCGGTGAGACTTTTCCGGCAAATGTCATAAAAATAAACCACATGGATTCAAAAAATGCCACTCTTATTTTTGGTAAAAACATAAGCACAATTATCAGCCCGCCAATGCCAAACAAATACATTGTTCCTTTTAAGTAATTTATGATAGTAAATAAAGTAAACAGAGCCGCTATTGCCATCAAAAATGCCATAAGTAGTAATATGTTTGAAAAGATAAGCCGAAAATTTATAATGTTTACCACATAACCATATTCCTGCAATAACCCTATCTCACTCGCAGTGTAGCCGTATAAATTTACATTATAACCAAAACCCTTACACACTAAGTACTCACCGATCATCAATAGATTATTAATAAAGGCTAAGGTAAACGATAAAACCATGTTATAAATTAGAAAGCCATAAGTGAAATCCCTTCTTGTACATCCCATGTTTAAAGTATACGGAAATGTTTCATAATAGGCAACCGCACTGCTTATGGCACAAAATATTACCGTTGCGGTAATATTATTAGTTGTGATCTGGCCTTCAAAACCCCTGCTCTTTAAATAAAGGGCAGTTATAATCCCCACTACAAAGACAAGCAGCATTATGGACCAAAATATCACATATGATCTTTTTGAATTGAGGTAGTGCATCCTAAGCTGAGCCCCTATCCTATTCATTACTCCCGCCTCCTTTTATAATTTTGCCCCCCGTGAGATTGATGAACAATTGCTGCAGGGATATAGACTTAATATTCAAACCATCAGACTCCATGGCCGTTTTTTCATTTGAAGTTATATTGTCAAATACTGCGGCAACCATGTTATTCCCAATATTTTCACCGGCTAAAACATTTTTGTTTTGCAGGTACGCCTGCATTTTTTCCTTGCTGCCATTTAAATAGAAAGCCTTTTCCCTTATATCATCAATATTACCTGTTAACCTGACTTCTCCTTTATGCAATATAATTACTTCCTCCAGCAAGTTACTAACCTCATCTATTAAATGTGTTGATATGATAATGGTTCTGGGGTTTTCGGAATAATCTTCGATAAGTGAATCATAGAAAAACTGCCTTCCGGGTGCATCCAAGCCTATATACGGCTCATCAAAAATAGTCAAAGGAGCGCGGCTCGATAATCCTACTATTATACTAACTTGAGATTTCATGCCCAGTGAAAGACTTTTAAAGGTTTTTTCAGTATCAAGTTCAAAATCTTCAACAAGCTTTTTTGCCAGGTTCTTATCCCAGTTTTGATAGAATAATGAAGCTATATATAAAGCATCTTTTACCTTAATATCCTTAATAAAAGTACCGCTTTCCTTTATAAGGCATATATCCTTGAGCACATCCCTGTTTTCGTAAGGTGCTTTGCCAAATACCTTTATTTCGCCATTTGAAGGAAACATTTGTGAGGCGATAAGATTCAAAAGTGTACTTTTTCCTGCCCCGTTTCTGCCAAGCAGCCCATATATTTAATCTTTTTCTATACCTATATTTACATTCTTTAAGGCATAGGTTCTTTTGAAATCCTTAGAAACATTTGTACATTCTATAACGAAGGCCATTCTTCCCCACCCCTTTCATACCTCTCGATAATATCCATAAGCTCTGTTTTTGTTATACCTAACTTTTCTGCTTCAACAAATAATGTACGAACAAACTCATTAATAAATTGCTCTTTTCTTTTCCTAACTATAATGTCTCTTGCCCCCAAAGCAACAAACATTCCTATACCTCTTTTTTTATAAAGAACTCCCTCATCTGTCAGAAGATTAACACCTTTGGCAGCAGTAGCCGGATTTATTCCATATATTTTTGCCAATTGATTTGTTGAGTAAACCTGTTCTTCCTCACCTATAGATCCTCTTAGGATCTCATCCTCAATGGAGGAGGCTATTTGTAAATAGATCAATTTACTGTCATCTAAAAGCATCTTCATAATAACACCTCCACTTACATGGTTAACTGCTTATGCAACTAAGTGTATCGCATGAGTATTAATTTGTCAATAATAAAAAAAGCTATAATCCGACAAGTTTTTAATCATAATTTTTGGATATTATAAAGAATACAAATAGATAAGAAATGAAATTTTCAAAAAAAAATAGGCCTAAACCTATTTTTAATGATGTATATAAATTTTTTTGGCTAACAAATCGAAGGCTTTTTGGTAAGCTTTTTTATCGCTAAGATATAATTTAAACCTGCCGGGCAGCTTCTTTTTGTATACAAGCTGTCTGCAATTTAATTTTTTGCACTCAACTATACTTTCCTTTTTATTTGAATTTGACTCACATCTCATATTTTCTATCATGCAAACACCCCTTTGTACTATCTTATTCAAATAACAGATAATGATTGTCTTATATAATCTATCATAACAAATTACGGTATGTCAAATATCAAATTTTGAGATTTATATAATAAAAACCTCCATTATAAGATTATGTATTCTTAATATAATCTATTAATGAAGGCTGCCATATGGTACTTATACAATTTATTTATTTCATTAATTTTTCCATGGTTTTGAGCAGCTCATCCACTATTTCCGTCTCACCGTGTTCTATACTGTTTACAATACAACTTTTCATATGGCTTTCAAGAAGTAGTTTGCTGAATGACCTGAGAGCAGCCTGAGCCGATGCAACCTGGTTTAGTATATCGTCGCAGTATATGTCATTTTCCACCATGCCTTTTATCCCTCTGATCTGTCCTTCTATTCTGTTTAGGCGCGTTATTAACCCACCTTTAAATTTAGCTGCTCTTTCAACATGTTTTTCACATTTCATTTGTATCACCTATAAATTTCTTATATCTTTCACTTCGTAGCCTGCATCTTCTACTGCATCTTTGAGCACAGCATCGGCAATGTCTTCTTTTAATGTAACGGTGGCTTTCTTATCTTCAAGACTTACTATTGCATCTTCCACTCCGTCCAGTTCTTTAAGTGAATTACCTACATGCATTACGCAATGCCCGCAGCTCATTCCTTCAATTAGCAATTCTTTTTTCATCGTTATCCCTCCATTTTATTTTTCTTTTATAGTTGAAATTAATACCTGAACTCCTAACAGCTAACACCTAATAGCTAAAACCTGACTCACGGTTTAAACCCCTTCAATCTCAGTGCATTACTTACCACGGACACAGAGCTAAAAGACATTGCTGCCGCTGCAATCATGGGATTCAGCTTCGGTCCGCCAAAAGCATATAAGAGGCCGGCAGCCACCGGTATGCCTACGCTGTTATAAAAAAATGCCCAAAACAGATTCTGCTTAATATTCCTAATGGTGCTTTTGCTCAGCTTTATTGCCGTTGCCACATCCATTAGGTCACTTCTCATCAATACTATGTCAGCTGATTCCATTGCCACATCGGTACCGGAGCCTATGGCTATCCCTATATCCGCCTGTGCCAATGCAGGGGCATCATTTATACCGTCACCAACCATTGCAACTTTTTTGCCCTCTTTTTGCAGAAGGCTTATTTGCTCTGCTTTATCCTGAGGAAGAACATCTGCCAATGCCCTATCTATACCTACTTGTTTTGCAATAGCTTCCGCCGTATTTTTATTATCTCCGGTAATCATCACTACTTCAATTCCCATGGCATGTAAATTCGCTATTGCCTTTTCGCTGCTTTCTTTTACTATATCGGCCACTGCAATGATACCTGTTATTTCACCTTCAACACTAATATACATTGGGGTCTTTCCTTCTTTGGCAAGTCTCTCCGCATCTTCCTCGGATTTGCCTATATTCAGGTTTCTGTCTTTCATGAGTTTAATATTACCCATTAAAATGTTTTTTCCGTCTATTACGGCTTCTATACCGTGACCCGGTATGGCTGCAAAAGTTTCTACAGCAAAAGGTTTCAAGTTCTGCTTCTCCGCTTCCTTTACGATGGCTTCACCAAGAGGATGTTCCGATCCTTTTTCCGCTGATGCTGCTATAGCTAATAATCTGCTTTTGTCAAATCCTTCATAAGTCACAATATCGATAACCACCGGTTTGCCTTCCGTAATAGTGCCTGTTTTATCCAAAACTACTGTATCAATCTTATGAGCTGTTTCCAAGGCTTCCCCGCTTTTTATCAATACCCCGTAATCTGCGCCTTTCCCTGTCCCCACCATTATTGCTGTCGGTGTTGCAAGCCCAAGGGCACAAGGACATGCGATTACCAATACCGATATAAATATTGACATAGCAAATACCAAACTTTCTCCCGTCACATACCAAAGGATACCGGATATCATGGCTATCACCATTACAATAGGCACGAAATAACCGGCCACTATATCTGCCATTTTTGCTATAGGAGCTTTGGAACCCTGTGCATCTTCCATTAGCTTTATAATTTGTGCCAATGCAGTGTCCTTGCCTACTTTTTCAGCTTTAAACCTTATACTGCCGTTTTTGTTTATACTACCACCGGTAACCTTATTACCGATAGTTTTTTCTACGGGTATACTCTCTCCCGTGAGCATGGACTCATCCACTGATGTATAACCTTCTGTTACTGCACCGTCAACGGGGATTTTTTCTCCGGGTTTTACAACAATGATATCCCCTACTTCAACTTCTTCCAAAGGTATTTCAATCTCATCACCTTCTTGAATTACCGTAGCTGTCTTCGGCGCCAACCCCATAAGTTTCTTTATGGCCTCTGACGTCTTCCCTTTTGAAACTGTTTCCAAGGTTTTTCCCAATAGTATTAGAGTTATTATTATGCCTGCTGATTCAAAATAAAGGTCATGAACATAATGGGTTTCGCCCTGTGAAATTTTATATACTGCAAAAAGTCCATAAATAATAGCTGCTGATGTCCCCAAGGCTACAAGTGAATCCATGTTCGGGCTACGCCTGAAAAGCGAAGAAAACCCTACGGTATAGAACCTGTATCCCGCAATCATGACAGATATTGCCATAAACAGCTGGGTCAAAGCAAATCTTAAAGGGTATATATCCATATCTAAAAACCCCGGGGCAGGTAACCCCACCATAGGCCCCATAGCTAAATAGAAAAGGGGAGCTGCAAATATGGCAGAAAAAATGAATTTTGTCCACATGGTTCTGATTTCTTTTTCTTTGCGAATCTTATCCTCATCTACGCTGATTTCTCTTTCAGCATCCAATGCCTTATAACCCGCATTATTGATGGCTTGTTTTATCTGAGACAAACGCATCGCTTCGCCGTCATATTCTACCACCGCTTTTTCTGTTGCCAAATTAACCTGGACTGCTGCAACACCGGGCAGTCTTGTCAAAGCCCTTTCCACCGCCCTTACGCATGCTGCACAAGTCATCCCTTCGATAGGAATGGTGACTTTGCGTGTTTCTTTTATTTCCTCAGCCTTATATCCGGCTTTGTATACTGCATCTTCTATATCCTTGAGTACAATAATGCTTTCATCAAATTTTACAACCAATTTCTCTTGAGCCAAATTGACAATAGCCTCTTCTATGCCCGAAAGCTTCCCTACGGTCTTCTCAACCGTTCTTACACAGGCTGCTCAAGTCATACCTGTGACCTTAAAATTTGTTGTTTTCATAAAATCAGCCCCTTTCGTATCTATAAATAAAAGAATTATGACTTAATAGGATGGAATCCACTTCTTCATTAATATATAGAGTACCCGTTTAATCTATAAAAAAGACACTCACATCTCACATCCCACATCCCACATCTCACTTCTCACTTCTCACTTCTCACTTCTCAC
>JAAYKT010000430.1 GCA_012522255.1 Clostridiales bacterium | reverse complement strand
TATATAGACCTTCCTGGGGGGTTGGCAAAAAAGTCACTTTTGCGAGCGGGTATTCCTGTGTCCTCCGGCAAGGCAGAAGTAACTATTCTGCCTTATTGTTTTTATAAGGCAATAATAAATGGTACGCGCGTGCCAAAAGGAAGTGGCAAATTGCTAAAAATGATACTCGCAACTGGCGAAGAAGTAATAGACAATTACATAAAAGAAAACATTTTTAATTATGATTATCAAACAGTTCCATTTAAAAAGCCTTTATTAGAGAAGGCAAAAGAGTATCAACCTGATATGGTAGTATTATCTGCTATGTTACCCGGTGAAGAAAGTATACGGGAGATAATTTTTGATTTACAACGGTATACCAGCTGCAGGATAATACTTTTGGGTGGTAACGTTGGTCCAAAGTCTGATCTGATGATAGATGCTTTCTTTTTAGGTGTCAGAGACTTCTTATTCGATCCCATAGAACCGTAATTATTTTTGAGTAAAATAAATCAACCGTCAACTTATGCAGAATCGGTTGCTGATTTTAGTCGGGTATCGCCTAAATCGCCATAATTAATGGAAAAGATACTCACAATAAATAAAAACAAACCAGTCTCCGCTCCAGTGCATTCCGAAGTTTCGGCAGAAGCTAAACAGATAGTGACAGGCATATTAAGCATATTGGAGCAGTCACCCGGCAGAACCATAGAGGAGTCTTTAGTAAAAGTCGAAGAAGGGATAAGCCTGTTGTTGAGAAGGCATTAGGAGGGATTACATTGACTCAAGTATCGGAAAGTCTTGCTCATATTGCATTGAAGCAAGCAAAGCAGGAAAATCACCAGAATGTCGAGAAAATATCGGTTCGTGCCTGGGAATTATATTTGAAAATAACCAGACAGTCCCCCGGCTGTACCCGAAAATTGTTTGATAGCTGGTTAGAAAATCAGTCGATGGAATAACTCTCCCAAAAGGAGGGCGGTGTGTATGAAAATACTTAAAGATGCAGCAGGAATTATTTTATTTATAGTCTTGTCAATATTATTCTTCCTATATATAATGCCTTTCATTGGAGAAACAATAATGATTGTGATAAATATTATCAATGCGGGGTTTAATAAGCTATCAGAACACCCAATTCTGGTAATAGGGATTATAATAATAGCGGCATCAGTTTATATTGCGGTGTTTATAGAGTCGAAAGCAGTGATGGAAACAAGTGCCGGCAGCGTTGTTAGTAAAACCGAACCAATACAAATAAAAGACCAAAAAGCCTTCGAACGCTTGATTGGGTTAAAGAAGGCAAAAGAAGAAGTACGAAACTTCTTCGAGATTATAAACACATATATGGCGGAACCGGAGGTAGCAAAACAGTATGAACTAAAACCACCAAAAGGACTATTGCTATATGGGCCTCCCGGTAACGGTAAGACCAGTTTTGCAAGAGCCTGCGCCAGTTACTATGGATTTGCTTTTATATCGATTAAAGGATCTGAGTTGATAGCGGGAGATGGTGCGGTAGGGATTCCGCAGCAAAGAATAAAAGACTTGTTTGCTGCCGCCAGAACGAGAAAACCCTGTATCATCTTCTTTGATGAAATAGACTCCATCGCACAGGTAAGATCTGGCAGGTCGATCAATAGCCCTAGTGACATATTATTAGATGCCTTGCTGAATGAAATAGATGGATTTGATCCCTTGCGGGGGGTATTCATAATAGCCGCGACTAATAGAATGGACATATTAGATCCTGCCTTGATAAGACCAGGGAGATTAGAAAAACACATAGAAATAGGAAACCCTAATTTTGGAGAAAGAATCGCAATTATAAAAGCTCATATTGGTCAGAAACCCGTTAAAGATGATATTGACTACCATTTGTTATCTGAATTGACCAAGGGCAAAAGCGGTGCATTCTTAGAAGCCTGCGTTAATCAGGCCAATATATCAGCGTTTAAGGAAAGAAGAAAAATAAATCAAGCGGATTTATCCAAGTCAATAGAAGATTTTGCATGAACGGCAAAAAGATTCGGAATATATTAAGGCTCCCATAAGGGGGCCTTTTTTAAACCCAAAAAAGGAGGAGTGGATATGAATATATCAATAACATTACATGCTATCCAACAGTATAAGGAAAAAAGCAGAGAATATGATTTGACAGACGAACAAGCAAAATCAACTTTGATGTTGATAGCTTCCCGGGGAAGTATTATATGTCGCCGCCCAGATGATACTTATGAGGTCAAATACAATGGAAAGTCTGCTGTAATTAAAAGAAATCACGAATTAAATGTTGTCATAACTTATTTAGGTGATGGCAAATACCGAAGTTGGTGCCGCAGAACTGAAATACGCCCCCGCTATAACAAGAGGTATGCCTGATGGGGCCCGTGACACATTTAGCAGCAGGCGTCCTCATAGGGGCAAGTATTGGTACTGCGACTGGACAGCCGGTTGTCGGGGTTATAGCCGGTTCGGTAGGAGCAATATTTCCCGATATAGATCGGCCCGGGTCAGTCCTGGGTCTCTTAATAGGTCATCGAACCCTGACACATAAAATAGAGTTTGTGCTGGGGGTTGGTGCATTAGCCATGGCACTGTTGGGCAGCACCCCTTATGCTATCACATCAGTTCTGTCATTTGTTACAGGGGGTATAAGCCATTTAATTCTGGATGCGATAACAAGAAGCGGCATACAACCAACTTTATTTCTGCCAGTTCACTTCAAAGGGCCTTTAAAGTCTGGCAGTATTTTGGTCGAGCTGCCCTTAATTATAATAATGTTGCTATGTATCAAAAAAGTATTGGGGGTTACTATATGATATTTTTAGTCGTTACCAAGAATCCATTCATCGCAAAACAATTACATAGCAGAGGAACCGTTATAGAAATCGATGATCCCGAACAGTTAAAACAAATCCTTGCAGAAGAAGAATATGACGAAATTCTTTTAAGTGATCCGTATGATAAAGATGAAACACTTATATCTGAGATAACATCTATGGGTAAAGCGCCTGTAGTTTTACATACAAAAGATGATTTCGTGAACTATATAAAAGGATTATCTAAACCCGTTGTTCCTGAGATAAAAACTGATTTACCACAGAACATGGTTTTGCTTGTTACGACTAACCGCAATACTATCAATGCCTTGAAATGGTTTAATTTGCAGATAGCAACCACCCCATTTTCTGCAGCACAACACTCACACAAACCAGAAATTGAAGCAGTAATATGGGACTTGCCAGCTGAACCGATAAAAACTGAAAAGCATTTATATATTTGGGGTAGGGAAATAAAAGAACCGGCTGATTTAGAGTTTGCGCTAAAAAATGGCAATCTTAAAATCAGCGAATCAAAAAAGATTGCAGTTGCTCCGGTCGAACCCGTTTCCGAAGTCAATACAGAGAAACCCACCGAAATATATACCCGGCCCATAGAGGAAGAATTGGCTGCTATGCAGCGGGGCAGGGAAATTCAACCGGAACCTGAAGAGAAAATGTTTAAAATACCGAGGTTTTACAAACCCAGAGAAGATGCCGACAGAAAAAGGATGCCGATGTTGACGAGGCCGAAAATCAAGGAAAAAACTGAGAAGAGGATTAAAGAAAAGCCCGCGAAAACAAAATTTACACTGTTCGTAAAGACCGGAATAATTGCAAATAACAAGTTTAAAAAAGTCAAATTTAATAAAGCAGAAGAAGTCACAGTTGATTATGATGCTTTAGTGGTCCCTGCCAGCAGGGGGGTGAAATATGTAACCAATTTCAAGCAAAAAAATCCTTTAAAACTCTTGATTGTTACCAAAGGCGACCAATCATTTCTGGAAGCTGGTGCAGATAAATGCGTTAAAAATATCGATAAAGATACCATAACTGAAATGACAAATATAGCTGATGCCATTAGAACGATATGGTATCAGGCGGAAATAGATTCTCAATCAGGACTTTATATAAGAGCCTTTTTCAATGAATGGAAACATTTCCTCCAAAAACACGGTAAGAAACATACCATTGTCTTGTTTGGAACTGATGGAGGTGATGAAGCAATAAGTACGTTAGGTTCGTTGTTGAAAGCACAAACTCCGAAAAGATATTTTGCTGCTAGGTATGATGAAGAAAATCTTGCAGTTTTGATGCCAGGGACAGATATAGACACTATATTTATCGATTGGATACAGGACATATGGTTTGAAAGGACTCATAGCAGACTTGCCATTAATATAATAGAATGGCTCATTGAAGAAACACCGAAACAAAAAACCCTTAATAACAAAACTCGCGTTTTACTGTTAGGCAATATATTGCCAACAGATTTTCATACTAACAATATTAATGTAGTTTCAGACCCGAAAATGGCAGATATAGTGGTAACAGATAAATCCTCATATGCATATGCACCACCAGGTGTTACCTTGTATATATTGGGTGATGGGGGAATAAGCGATTGGGTGTTGAAAAAAGATACCGATGCACTTGTATTTGCTTCGTTACAAGAAATAATAAGCCATATAAAAGGCAAACCTAAATTGCAGGTGTTACCGGGGGTCAGAACCCAGAAGAATGCTCAAACCATACCGAAACATGGATCATTATTCGTGATTTGTCCATCACAACCTGCAATAGCCAGTGAGATAGCAGTACAAATAAGCCAATCTACCATTAATGTAGGTTTTGTCTGTGCATCCGGCTCAAGTACATCGGCAAAAGTATTAGGAATACCAGATAGAACACTTATAAAATCCGATTGGCGACTGGTAGGTTCCGATGCCCCGATAGATTGGGGAGGAATTAAAGTGTGGCCTGTTGATCCATTTAAATTGATCAGTACACGATATGACATCCACCAACTTGTAGACCAAATTAAGAACTATTTTGATTTAGTGATAGTTGATTGTGCAGGTAATTTAGAATTGTGTCAGCGGATAGCCCATGATGAAGGAGTCTTGCTTTTACATCAAGAAGGCGATTCCTTAGATCCAGTAGTAAACAGTTGGATAAAAACCTTTAATGTTCAAAACATAATTACATTATCGCCGTCAGAACGCCCTTCCATTATGGAAGCAGAAAATGGCTATATAATAACAACCGGGAACATGCAACAAAAAAATATAAAGTAAGTTTTCTTCCTCTTTTCACATATTTCCCTCTTAGCCTGCCCTTATTGGGCAGGTTTTTTATTGGCCAAAATATGTTTTCAAAATCCGACTTCTAAACGAAGTCGGGAGGAGAGGTATAGTGAGAAAAATATTTTTAATAACACTGTTGACCGGTATGTTCGTTGTGCCAGTAAGTGCTGCTGAGCTATCTTATACTTACGAATGTTTAACACAAGACGTTATAGAATTATCTTCATTAGAAAATACAGAAGTGTTTTCTTTAGGGCAATCGGGGTATGGCAGGGAGATATATGCGGTAAAACTTGTGAAAGGAGAATTAAGTGCAGTTATTGTTGGTACATCCTATGCTAGAGAATGGATTAACTCAGCATTAATAGGTGATATGATAAAGCATTACGTCAATGCGTATAACAACTATGATTATGTTGGCAACTATTATGTCAGGGATATGTTAGACAAGTGTAGTATAGTGTTTATTCCCATGCAGAATCCCGATGGGGTAGTACTGCAACAGCAAGGGTTGGGTGCCTTTACACCTGAGCAACAAGCAGAGATCCAAAGCATAGGGGATAGCCATAAATACAAACAATGGAAAGCCAATGCAAAAGGTGTGGACTTAAACCGTCAGCAAAGCATTAATTGGGATAAAGTAAGAATGAACGAACCACATCCAAGTTATCATAATCATAAAGGATATTGTCCCGAACAAG
>JAAYKT010000429.1 GCA_012522255.1 Clostridiales bacterium | reverse complement strand
CTCATGCCTAAAGCAATTTTCTCTATACACCGTTGCCTAGTCCTATCCATCTATTCAACCTGCCTTATACTATTATACAATTTCTTATGTGCATAAAATGTATCTATCATCGTACTAATGAATTCAAACTTATCTATTTGGTTGCATTCTTTATTATCTCTATATAAGTACTTTTCTAGGTTTCTCCCATTTACTGAAGATGTAATTTCATCAATATTTACATCGAAAATCTGGGCAATTATATTAATACTGGCATATGAAATATCTATCAAACCCTTTTCCATCCTTGCATATTTTTGCCTTGAACAATTCATTTTTTCTGCAATCTGTTCTTGAGTAAATCCTTTGGATTCCCTGATGCTTCTGATTCTTGACCCTAAAATCACATTCACAAACAACACCCTCCTTTAATTATATTCTACTATGGTATTTTCTTTTGTCAATCAAAAATGTTTTAATACCGTAACATTCTTATCTATTATTGCACAAGTATTTTCTTTTATGCATGGATATGTTACATCGTTAAAACATGTTAACTTTTAAGGCCAATCTTAATTCCTTAGTACTTAAATATTTAAGGAATAAGCAAAAGGCTTATTCACGCTTATTGTATAAATTAATAAACCCGGAAATAGAGATATCCTATTTTCTCTATCACATGATAAATTTGTTGTGAACGTCAAGTAGTATTTTACGAATTTTGATAAATAAGATTTTACACCTAATTATCTCCAAATATGTAAGTCCTATGTTTCAGCCTATAGCTATCTCCGAATAAATGAACGACTTCACACTTATGGACTATTCTGTCCAGAATAGCTGTTGTAATAGCAGGATCGCCTAATAACTCTCTCCAATCCTCAGGACCTTTATTGGGCGTAATTATTATTGATGTTTGTCCATATAGTTTATTAATTGCTTCAAAGAATTGTTCCCTTTCTTGAATGAGAAAGACAAAAAACTACGGCTTTTTTAAAGGATACCTTTAACAAATGTAGAATATTATGAGTAATGGACAATAGGTGTCCACAAAAATAATAAATTAAGAGGAGAGTGCGAAATGTTTATTGGTTCAAAAAAGAAGCTTAGCCTGTTACTAATTCTCTCGATAATAGTAACAATGGTATTTGCTCCAGTTACAGGTGTGTTTGCCGATGAAAATTCCATCGTTGTAACTATTGTACATACTAACGACACTCATTCACGAGTCGATGCCGGAATAGGGTTTGCAAAAGTTGCGACTAAAATAAAGGAAATCAAAGACTCAAACCCAAACACTTTGGTAATTGATGCAGGGGACACCTTGCACGGACAGACTTTCGCAACGATTTCAAAAGGAGAAAGCATCATAAAACTTATGAATGCCATAGGATATGATGTTATGACTCCGGGAAACCACGATTTTAACTACGGCCAGGAAAGGTTATTAGAATTGGCAGGACAAGCAAACTTCCCTATCATTACTGCAAATCTAATTAAAAAAGACGGAACCACAGCCATGGAACCTTATGTAATTAAAGAAGTGGGTGGTCTAAAAATAGGCATATTCGGTCTATCAACACCTGAAACCGCCTATAAGACCAATCCGCTAAATGTAGAAGGCCTGACCTTCGCAAGCCCGGTGGATATTTCTCAGAAAATGGTTGCGGAACTTAAAGAAAAAGGGGTAAACACCATAATAGCTCTTGTCCACTTGGGGATAGATAAAGAAAGCACCGATACATCCTATCTGGTACGTGACAAGGTAGACGGTATTGACCTTATAATAGACGGTCATAGCCACACCCTTCTTGGTGACATAGATAATGCAGGAAAAGAAACAATTATAGTATCTACCGGTGAATACAATAATAATTTGGGTATAGTTAACCTAAAATTTGAAGATGGTCAGCTAAAAGCTATAGAGCCATCATTATTTACAAAAGATGATGCTGCGGAACTTGAACCCGATGAAGAAATCGCAGCTTTAATGAATGAAACAACTGAGAAAAACAAAGTAATCACTTCTGTTGTTGTAGGTGAAACCGATGTGGTTCTGGGTGGTTAAAGGGCACAAGTCAGAGGCGGAGAAACCAACCTCTCCAACCTTATTACCGATGCAATGCTAAAACTAACCGGGGCCGATATCGCCATTACAAACGGCGGCGGAATCAGAGCTTCTATACAACCCGGTGAAATAACCATGGGCGATATTATTACAGTACTGCCTTTCGGCAACTATGTTATTGTAAGAGAATACACCGGAGATCAAGTGTTGAAAGCCTTAGAACACGGTACAGCCAGCTATCCTGAATTAGCAGGTTCCTTCGCCCAGGTAGCGGGACTGACATATACGT
>JAAYKT010000428.1 GCA_012522255.1 Clostridiales bacterium | reverse complement strand
TTTCAATTATTTATATTTGAAAAATGTGAATGTATAATTTTAATTTTATAAAAAATTTATGGGAAAGTTCCCGGGCTTAACATTTATAATGTTAAGCCTTAGCTTTGAAAATAAAGCTAAGGGTAAATGCTGAATAAAAAAACTACTTTATCGTTAAAACTGAATAGTTAACTAACCTAAGGAAAAAATATTCTAAACAGAATATTAAGGAGCTGATAAATTGACCTATGATAATAGGTATTCGCATGAAAGCAGAAATGCGGCCGATGATAAACAGAATAAAGAAAACAAGAAGGAAAATTTAAAGGAATTTGGAACAATGAAACTTCCAGGATCCGCCGGCAATATTTATACAATTACAATAATAGGCCAGATAGAAGGCCATATAGCCTTGCCGCCTCAAAATAAAACTACAAAATATGAACATATCATACCTCAGATTATCGCGGTTGAAGAAAGCAAGGAAATAGAAGGCTTGCTCCTAACACTGAATACAATGGGAGGAGACGTGGAAGCGGGGCTTGCAATTGCCGAACTTATAAGTACCATGCAAAAACCTGCGGTTTCAATTGTATTGGGCGGTGGGCACAGCATTGGTGTACCTTTGGCTGTATCAACGGATTATTCATTTATAGTGCCGACAGCAACCATGACGATACATCCAATAAGAATGGATGGCTTAATTATCGGTGTACCGCAAACCTATGAATATTTTAATAAAATGCAAAAAAGAATAATTGATTTCATAATTTCCCATAGCAAAATCAAGGAATCTACATTAAAGAAACTGATGTTTTCCACAAGTGAAATGGCAAATGATGTAGGTACAGTTCTTGTAGGTAAAGAAGCCGTAAAATATGGAATAATAAACCATATAGGTGGCCTTAAAGAAGCTATGGAGAAGCTTAAAGCGCTTATAATTAAAAACAGAAAATAAATTCATATAACCTCTTTGATATTAATGTAAAGGATTTTAAACACTTATGTAGAATTGTAATTTGAGGTGGTATAAAAAATGGCAAGACGAAAGAATGTTAAAAGACTAAAATATGATATATTAGGAATTGTACTAATAATTATAAGTTTATATATGCTCATCAGTTTATTAGGAGGAGATTCGGGAATAATCGGTTTGTACATGCAGAAAACCATGTTGGGCATATTTGGCCTTGGATCTTACTTTTTCCCCTTGATTCCTTTGGCTTTTGGGATAGGAGTTTTTTATTTAAAAGAAAATATAAAAATAAATATAAGATTTTATTCCATCTGTTTTGCTTTTATAAACCTTCTTATCCTGTTATATTTATTAAATTATAATGTGTTGAACCAACCTTCATTGAATTATTTAGAAAATATTGTTTCATCTTTTAGTTTTGGAATAAATAAAATCGGTGGGGGTGCTCTTGGAACTGTTTTCGGATATTTGCTAATGAAATACGCAGGCAGAGGCGGTACAATAGCGATTGTAAGCGGTATATTTATAATCACTTTTATTTTATTTGCAAGTATCAGTATGAAAACTATTTTGAATGTAATCAGTCAGTCTTTTACCTCATCAATAAAAGCTCTTAAACGGCTTCAAGTTAGAATATTTAAAAAGAAAAAGATAATAAGAGACAGTAATCAAATTGCGGCCACAGCAGTAGATAGAACCGATATAAAGGATAAGAATGTTAAAATTATAAATTTTCCTAAAGAATTCAGTAATGGTTTTAAAGAAAAGAAAGTTGATAATGCAATAAATGTAAAAGGCTAGTCTGAACGAGAAAATACCAATGAAGAACCCG
>JAAYKT010000427.1 GCA_012522255.1 Clostridiales bacterium | reverse complement strand
TACGCTCATTTGCTCACTACCAACTTTTTACGAGCTGTAAAACCAACCTTTTACGAGCCAAAAAAATGTGCTTTTAAATACTGTATATACAAACAACATCTAAAAACAAAGTCCGCTTTGCTCCGTTATCATTGCCGCAAAAACCCCCATACCTAATATGCAAGTCTTTTAATATTGAAGATTTTTAAACAAAGCCATATTAAATAAAAATTAGAATCAAAAACTCTCTGCCCATCTTTCGGTATTGCTGCCGTCAAGGTTCGCCTTGAAGTACCCACCGGTTGACTCCGGTATGCGATAAATAAGAAAATCATCGACAACATTTAAGGATACACAATTTTTCTTGTCAATAATAAGCTCGTTTTCACTGCCGTCCGTTTTCATTCTGTAAATTCGCCCGCCATCTGTTCGATTTGCATAATAGATATATCCGTTATGCAGGTTGTCCAATCCAAATGCTTTATGTGAAATCAAAGTTTTATTTGTACCGTCATTTTTAATTTTATACAGCTTGTGCTCGTCATTAAAATCTGAATAATACACATAATCAGATTCAACATTAATTCCGGTGGAATATTCATTATTCAGCTTGGTAATGTTCTCCCCGTTTAAGTCCATCTTATACAGGCTGCCATTATCCTCCCTGTTTGAATAGTAGAGCCATCCGTTATCAATGGCAAACCCGACTATGCTTTTTGCAAGCAAGGTCTTTCTTTTTCCGTCTAAATCAGTCCTGTATAGCTTTCCCCAATCATTATCATAGGCAAGTATATAAAATATGTTTTGTTCCGTTACAATTAAATGCTCAACCTTTTTATTAATGATTTTCGTGTCTTTAGCCCCGTCTTCACGCACCTTATAAACCTCTCCGGGAATACCGCTTGTGTAATATATCCAACCATTAATAAAGTTTAAATGATAGCTGTAATGACCTTTTACCAACTGTTTTTTTTCGCTGCCATCCGGTCTTTTCTTGTAAAGATGTTCGTTCTCATCTCGATTTGTATAATAAATCCACCCATTGTTAATTAGCACAAGACCGCCATCCTGAATGTTTCCGTTTGTATTTCCTAACAGATGATTTTGTGCATTGCTGCTTTCTTCTTTAGACGAACAGCCTGTCAATAAAAATATGGATATTATTACATACCACATAAAAGCTGTGGCGGCTTTTCTTTTCATAACAATACCTACCTTCCTGACTTTGCCAAGTCAATGCCGTATTGCACCCAAAAGGAATCTTTCCCGTCCATTGTAATCCAGTTTTTATAAACAAGTTCCGGCAGCCCCATCTTATAACCTACATATGCCATGTTCAAATTTCCAAAGTCATCAGCCGCCATTAACATACCATCAAAATACATCCAAGCACGCCAATTACGATTGTTGTCTTTACCCATATAATTGCCGTTAAATCTGAACCATCTAAGGGGGACCCGCCACTCTTCGTTCATTTTGTAATTCCAGTCTCCGTAAGACATACCGATTAAGTAGGTTACAGAATCCTCAAAATAACTTCCTTCGCCTATTGAATGCGCAAACTTCATTATACCCTCTTGCATGCTTTTTTGGTAGTCAAGCGCCGTTTGCGCATTAATATGAAGTTGATTCATAACCTTATCTTGCGCATATTTTATTGGAGTTTTTTCTCTTGCTAACCGTCTAATCTCATTTGCTGTATTGTGCAATGCATCTCTATTAGACTGGCTATTTGTTTCCATCCACCGATTTCCCATGAGACAGGGGTACGGTTCTGCGTCTACCCGTCTTTTACCGGCATTTTTTTATTAAATATCTGCCTGTATCATGCATAAACTTATATGCAACAGGTAAAAAATCATCAGGAATGTTCTT
>JAAYKT010000426.1 GCA_012522255.1 Clostridiales bacterium | reverse complement strand
TATATCAGTCTTTAATGGAAAGCAATATAGAATTGACCGTAGCTAATATCAGATTTATCAAACCATTGGATAAAGAGCTTTTGGACTATTTATATAATCTGAACATACCAATTTATACAATGGAAGATAATGTTCTTTACGGTGGCTTGGGTGGTGCAATATTGGAATATTACTCAACCAAGGGTGAATGCAGGCATGTTAAGATTTTTGCCCATGAGAGCGGTATATTGGAACACGGCGATAAGAAAAATCTTTTGAAACTTGTCAGACTTGACAGCGAAACAATCCGGGGACAAATATATAGGGATATCAGAGGAAAAGAATGGATAGAAACAAAATTAGAATAGATATATTGATGTTTGATAAAGGCCTGGCGGAAAGCAGGGAAAAAGCCAGGGCTCTTATTATGTCCGGGGTAGTTTATGTGGACGGGGCAAAAATTGACAAATCCGGAACACGATTTTTGGAAGAAGTAAATACAGAAATAAAGGGCAGTAAACTTATCTATGTCAGCAGAGGTGGGTTAAAGCTTAGAAAAGCACTTGGGCACTTCAAGATTGATGTAAAAGATAAGGTTACAGCGGATATAGGTGCTTCTACGGGAGGCTTTACCGATTGTCTTTTGCAAAGCGGAGCAGCTAAGGTATACGCCGTAGATGTAGGTTACGGACAATTGGCCTGGAAGCTCCGAAGTGATGATAAAGTAGTCGTCATGGAGAGAACCAATGTTAGATATGTTACTCCTGAAATGTTTCAGGATAAAATAGAATTTGCATCTATAGATGTTTCCTTTATTTCCTTAACCAAAGTTTTGCCTGCTGTTAATGAACTGATGACGGAAAAGGGTGAAATAATTTGCCTCATCAAACCGCAATTTGAAGCAGGCAGGGACAAAATTGGGAAAAAAGGTGTAGTAAGGGATCCAAAGGTACATAGAGAAGTAATCGAACATTTGGTGAATTTTTTTGAAAAAGAACTGAATTTGAAAGTGAAAGGATTGACCTATTCCCCAATTAAAGGGCCCGAGGGAAATATTGAATATTTGATTTATCTGAGTAAAAATGCTTCTTGTATTGTTGATATGATGGATACATTCATTGATGATGTGGTAAAAGAAGCACATGCAGAGTTATTATGAAGGCTTTCAACATATGCAGTTCACAGTATAGCTTATTCGTAATAGAAGATTATTGTATTTGACGCGATTGCCGAGTTACAAGGCTAATTGTCTGTAAGCTTATTGCGGGCGAAATCAAACCCTCCCCGCTAATGCACAAATTAAGTGATAAAACCCCCCTTAAGTTACATGTGATTTCGCTTTTCCTCCATTTCGCTAACAGACCTTAATCCTTTCCACAAAGCAATCTCTGTCAAATACTAATAATTCTGACGAAAAAGCATAAAGCAAATAACATGTGAACAGTAATAGTAATTATGCATTTATTTCATAAAATTTATAAAGTATATGGATAATTCTCTACGTATATTATAGAATTAATGTATAAATGAATATTTACAAATTTAAAACTGGATGGTGTAACAGCTAATGAAAATCGGAATTGTTCCAAATATTGAGAAAGACTACAATTTAGAGTTAACCGCCAATATACATAAATGGCTTTTAGAAAGAAATGTCGAAGTATTGCTTGATGACGTTATTTCTAAAGAATTAAAACGCCCTGTCCTTGGGCTGGGAGATTCAGGTATTTATTCACAATCCGATGTGATAATCGTTTTGGGCGGGGATGGGACATTACTCAAAGTGGCAAGGCAATCAGCCCCTTATAATGTTCCTCTTTTTGGTATTAATTTGGGTTTTTTAGGTTTTTTAACTGAAGTTGAAACGAGCGATATGTATCCTGCATTGGAGACTTTAATATCCGGCGAATATGAAATAGAAAAGAGGCTGATGTTATTAGCTACGGTAGAAGAAGACGGCGTTGAATTGGAAAAATCCGTAGCATTGAACGATGTAGGGATTACAAAGGGACCTTTTTCCAGGATAATCAGCTTAGGTATATATATCAATGATGATTTTGTGGATTTGTATTCTGCAGACGGTGTGATTATTTCAAGCCCTACAGGTTCCACGGCGTATTCGTTATCTGCTGGAGGGCCTATTGTAAGCCCCGACTTGGAAGTATTGATAATAACTCCGATATGCCCTCATGTACTTAATTCAAGGCCTATTGTCGTATCCAATAAGGACATAGTAAAAATCGAAGTGTGCTTTAATAATATGGAGGTTATGCTCACACTTGACGGACAACAAGGATACAAGGTTAACCCCGGTGATATTGTTACGGTCAGGCAATCTCAATACTTTACCAATTTGATAAAACTTAAAGACAGGAGTTTTTTCCAAGTGCTGAGACAAAAAATGTCCGAAAGATGGAGATTTAATAGAAAAAATTAAAGGAGGGGGAACTGTTGAAGATTTCTCGTCATTCTAAAATACTTGAGATTATTGAGAACAATCAGATAGAAACTCAGGAGGAATTGGCGGAACAATTAAAAAATAAAGGGGTAAACGTAACCCAGGCAACTGTGTCCCGGGATATAAAAGAACTGAGGCTCATCAAAGTTTTGTCAGATGATGGCAGATATAAATATGCAGCTATGAAGGATCAGAACACAATGATGACGGAAAGGCTTTTAAAGACCTTTGCAGAAACGGTATTGAGCATTGATTACTCGGGAAATATCATTGTGATAAAAACCTTTTCGGGAGCTGCCAATGCTGCAGGTGAAGCCATAGATGCGTTTGATATCAAGGAAATAGTAGGTTCTGTTGCAGGGGATAACACTATTTTTATCTTGGTAAGAAATGCTGAAAATGTTACCGGTATTATAGAAAGGTTCAAAAAATTAATGAAATAGGTGAATTTTATGCTCCATGAACTGCACCTAAAAAATTATATAATATTTGAAGACGAAAGAATAAACTTTACAAAAGGCTTAAATATTATCACTGGGGAAACAGGCTCGGGAAAATCAATAGTTATTGATGCCATCGGTATATTGTGTGGTGACAGATTTACAAAAGAAGATATTAGAGCAGGTGTGGACAAAGCCTTTATTGAAGGAATATTCGAAATAAATATAAAAAACAATGAGCTAAATGCAATTCTAAATGAATATGGCCTATCACCGGAAAACGATAATTTGTTATTAATCCAAAGAGAAGTAAGCAATATCGGCAGGTCTTTTTCAAGAATAAATGGACATGCCGTCACTTTAAGTATGTTAAAAAATATAATGGAACATATTTTAGATATTGTAGCTCAAAACGAACACCAAAGACTTTTTAGACCTTCTTTTCATATGGGCCTTGTAGACAATTTTGGTACATCTGAACTGACTGATCTAAAGATACTCTTGATTGATTTAACATCTCAAATTGAAAAATTAGATAAAGAATTAAGTGAATTATACGGTAAAAGTAGGGAAAGAGAAAAAAAACTGGACTTTTTAAAGTACCAGATAGAAGAAATTAAGAATTCAAATCTAAAACCGGATGAGTTGGATAAATTGAAGAACAGGCGAGCCGTTATACTGAATGCGGAGAAAATATTCAACACTGTTTCAGGCATATATGAAGTCTTATACGAAAACAGAAGTTTCAACAAAAGTATTATTGATAATCTGGGTAATTGTTTTAATGATATTAACAACATACAAAGCATTGATACAGCGGTCAGTGAATTTGGCAATATAATTGCAAACAGCCTTTATCAACTGGAAGACTTAAAAAGTTCCTTGAGGGATTATAGAGATGGTATTGAATTTAATAGCAATGAAATTGAAGCAATAGAAGAAAGATTATCCTTAATCGAAAAATTATCAAAAAAATATGGCGAAACTATAGAAAAAATTTTCGAATATCAAAAAGAAGCAGAAGCTGAATATGAAAGATTAAAAAATAGTGAAAAATCTATAATGGAAATGAATGAAATACTAAAATATTTAAAAAAGGAATATTTTAATGAAGCAAATAAATTATCGAATATGCGTAACAATATATCAAAAGAACTTGAATTAAAGATTGAGAAAGAATTAAATGAACTAAATATGGAAGGGGCAAAGTTTTTAGTAAAAAATGAAATAAATGAAAATTTAATTCATAAAAATGGTATTGATAAAATTGAGTTCTTTTTGTCTGCAAATCCCGGAGAAGTGGAAAGGCCACTGATAAAGGTTGCTTCGGGTGGAGAGACTTCAAGAATTTTGCTTGCACTCAAAATGGTTTTGATAAAAGCAGAAAATGTGCAAAGCATTATATTTGATGAAATAGATGCAGGAATTGGTGGAGAAACTACAAATATGGTAGCGAATAAACTTAAATGGATTTCAAGTATAAAACAAACCCTTTGTATAACACATTTGCCACAAATTGCATCAATAGGAGATAATCATCTCCACGTCTATAAATTTATAGATGAAGATATTACTTATGCAACAATAAAAAAGATTACCGGTGATGAACGCATAGTAGAATTAGCCAAAATGCTGGATGGAGGAAAAGAAAGTAAACTGTCTTTTGGCTTGGCCAAAGAATTATTGGGCAAAACAAAATAAGAATTATTGCTTACTTTTTCAATAATTTTAATAGAATAATAGGACTTTAAAAAAGGAAAGTTAATTAATAAGAAAGTGAAATGAAGGATGAACTCTCTTGGGGATTCAGGAGAGTGAAGTTATTGGGATTTACAAAAAATAGAAAATTGATCAAGTGGCTATTATCTTTTTTTATTTTGATTACAATATTATCGATATCTTCCATTATCACAGTGTTTCCAAATGAAATTACTATGATAAAAGGAGAAAAACAAAAATTTCTAAATAATGTGATTTTTAATATCGATTTAGAACAAAACCAAAAAAGTGTAGATGTAAAATCAGCAAGTTTATTATCACCCTATACTTTTTTGAATGCTCAAACAACGGGCACGATAAAAGGAGAAATAAAGCTATTTGGCTTTTTACCTATTAAAAAATTGACCGTTAACATTCTGCCGGATTTGATGGTCGTACCTTCGGGTGAATCAATCGGTGTAAAAATAAAATCAAAGGGGATTATGATTGTTGGTTTGTCATCTATTACAGTTCAGGAAGGGAAAAAAACCTGCCCCGCCGCCGATTCGGGATTTGCCATAGGGGATAAAATCATAGAGATTAACAACAAAATAATGGATAAAGAAAATGATATAGTTGAGATTATTAACAGTGACGGTAACAGAGGCAAAAGATGCAGAGTTAAAATTGAAAGAGATAAAAAGGTGTTGGAGTTAACGGTTAATCCCGTACAGAGTATTGACGATAAGCTTTACAAGCTTGGTTTATGGGTTAGAGGTAATATTTCAGGTGTTGGAACTTTAACTTTTTATGAACCTATAAGCGGCAGGTTTGCTGCTTTAGGCCATGGAATTACAGATGTGGAATCGGGACTTTTAGTGGATATTGATAACGGTAAAATACTAAAATCAAAAGTTATCAGTATACAAAAGGCAAAAAAATCTTCACCCGGTGAAATTGTCGGTATATTTAATGAAAAAAACGGTATATACGGCATAATCGAAAAGAACACACCTTATGGTATTTACGGTTATATAGACCCTGAACAGGTAAACAAAAAAGGCAGAATAATGCCTATAGGTTTGGGTACTCATGTTAAAGAAGGAAATGCAAAAATTTTGACAACTATTGAAGATGATAAGGTAGAAGAATTTGACGTTGAAATACAAAAAGTATTTAAACAAAATAATGCTGATTCAAAAGGTATGATAATAAAGATTACGGATAAAAGACTTATAGAAAAAACGGGTGGTATTGTTCAAGGAATGTCCGGTAGCCCGATAATACAAAATGGAAAGTTAATAGGATCAATAACCCACGTTTTAGTAAATGACCCTATGAGAGGATACGGAATTTTTGTTGAATGGATGTTCAACGAGACCAAAGATAAAAAAACTGACGAATTTCACTCCGTTTCGGGTTTATAAAAGTTGAATTTTACAAAGCCGGTTTGTGGTTTCTCACAATCGGCTTTTTACATAACTGACTAACTGTCGTGCCTGGCACCATAACTGCTCAAAATATGTCTTAAATTGTTTTTATTTTGTATACGATATTTGGTATTAATTAGCAGGGAATAATTAACTTATTGTCGAACAGTTATTTTAAAGACGAGGATAGGAGGAATAAAATGGATACAGATAGAATAAGAATTCTTCTTGTAGATGACAACAAAGAATTTTGCAATATTTTAAGTGATTATTTAAAAAGTCAGCATGGCTTTGAAATAGTTGGCATTGCAAAAGACGGATTGGAGGCTATCGAATTAATAACTGTAAAACTGCCGGATATTGTTGTTTTAGACATAATAATGCCACACCTTGATGGTCTGGAAGTGCTTGAAAAGCTTAATACCATGAACCTTGAAAGGTTCCCGAAGGTTATTGTCCTTTCCGCCGTAGGACAGGAAAAAATAACTCAAAGAGCTTTAACACTGGGTGCAGAATACTATGTAATAAAACCGTTTGATTTGGATGTTTTCTCTAAAAGGTTGAAAGAGTGTATGGGCAATATGAGTGCAAGTCCTGAAAGAAGGTCTCTGATTGAACATTCTTCCATAGTTAAACACAGTACAACAGAGAGGGATTTAGAAGCCGCTATAACAAACGTGATACATGAAATCGGCGTTCCTGCACATATAAAAGGTTATTTATATCTGAGAGATTCTATAACAATGGTAATTAATAATGTAGAACTTCTCAGTGCGGTAACCAAAGAATTATATCCTTCTATTGCAAGGAAATACAATACAACATAAAGCAGGGTTGAAAGGGCGATTCGTCATGCTATCGAAGTTGCCTGGGGTAGAGGAAGGGTAGATGTGATTAATAATCTGTTTGGGTACACCATACATAATCAAAAAGGCAAACCGACGAATTCCGAGTTCATTGCTTTGGTTGCAGACAAGCTGAGGTTGGAAATGAAAATCAGTTAATCACAGTATAATGGACTATTTTGATTTTTATTAGATAAATAATCAAAAGGCTTAGTGCGTAGGTCACTCTACAAGGTTTTGCAATATTTCAGACTTAATGATGCTAAGCTTTTGCCATGCAAACAATTAGTGTCTATTATAACAGGTATGAAAACAACCTTGTCAGTGCTTCAATAAACTTAATGTGCCTTGGCAGATTCTTATAAAAATTTGAATTAATCAGGGTGCTTTTCTCCAAATCTTCGAAAAATAAATTATCTAACTCTTGCGTTTTTTCTTTGTCAAATATAACAGCATTTATTTCATAGTTGAGTTCAAAACTTCTGATATCCATGTTAGCAGTCCCTACCTGTGAAATTTCACCGTCTATAGAGATGAATTTGGAATGCACAAAACTGTTTTTGTCATAAAAATAAACCTTTGCACCGCTTTTAATCAGTTCATAAAGATAAGTTCTTGAAGCATAGTAAACAATAAAATGATCATATTGTCCCGGGAAAAGGATTCTTACGTCGATTCCTCCTAAAGCAGCAACCCTCAAAGCTTCCATGATACTTTCGCTTGGCACGAAATAAGGTGAAGATATGAATATTTGTTTTTTTGCCATACCGATCATTTTAATATAACTTTGTAGTATCGCGGGATAAGGAGAATCGGGGCCGCTTTTTACAAGTTGCATGACTTTGCCTGTACAGTTTTGTGAAACGGGAAAGTAACTTTCAATATCTTCGTCATTAAAAGTGTAATCATTATTGGCACGTTTAATAGTTAAATAATCGTCTAAAAAGACTGCTTGCAGTCCCAGTACAAAGTCCCCTTTAACCATAAGGTGTGTGTCTCTCCAATAGCCCAGTTTACCTTTGCCCAAATACTCATCCCCGATATTGGCACCGCCCACAAAACCGGTATAACCGTCAATTACCGTAATTTTTCTATGGTTTCTATAGTTTATTTGCGTATTGAATTTGGTAAGTATAGGTGCAAGGAAATAACTGTATTGCAGCACTTCTATACCGGCGTTAGTCAAACTCTGAATGTACTCTTTACCGAGTTTTATTGAACCGACTCTATCGTATATGAATATTACTTTTACACCTTCTTTGGCTTTTTCAATAAGTATATCTTTTATCTCATTGCCGATTTGGTCGTTTTTCACTATGTAATATTCTAAATGGATATGATGCTTGGCTTTTTTTAATTCATTTTTAAATGCATCGAATTTTTCGACGCCATCTTTAAAAATTGTAATATCATTATTAATAAAAATAGTTGAATCACTATTTTTGTTTAAGAGTTTTATTAATGAAATGTAATCGGATGATTCAATATTTTTAACAGTGCATGATAAAATCTCTTTAATGATTGGACTTATTTCATCACCCAATTTATGTCTCTTCCAGTTCCTACCCAGAAACAAGTATAGAATCAGGCCAAAAGGAGGCAAAAGTACAATTATCATAAGCCAGGCTATGGTCTTTTCAGGCCTTTTTCTTTCCAGAATAATAACCATGACCGTTATAATTGTATTGATTAAAAAAAAAGCTGAAAGAAAGTGCTCTAATATTTGCATTAACGTTACCACCTATAGATTTTATTGGTCAATTTATTATAACATAGGTGTGTTTTTATTCCTACGAATGTTAGAATAATATATAATCACAAATGATGTTATACCCTATAGTGTGAATAGTAACCGATAACCGAATTGAAGAAAAGTAAACATAAATTATTAAAATGAAGTTGATAAAATGGATTATTTTGAAAAAACATTGAAATCTGATACTGTATATGACGGTAAAATTCTTAGATTGGATGTCGAGACCGTATTATTGCCAAATGATAACACAGCTACGCGGGAAATTGTAAGACATCCCGGTGCCGTGGCCATTTTACCCGTCACAAAAGATGGAGAGATTTATTTTGTTAGGCAATACAGAAAGGCTTTGGACATGGAACTTTTGGAGGTCCCCGCTGGAAAGCTCGAAAAAGATGAGGTGCCATATGAGTGTGCCATGAGAGAATTACAGGAAGAAATCGGGTTTGCTGCCGATAAGCTTACTTTGCTTGGCAGTTTTTATTCTTCACCGGGGTTCTCCAATGAAATAATTTATGTTTATAAGGCAGAGGATTTGACACCGAGCCAATTAACCCCCGATGAAGATGAATTCATAAATGTTGTAAAATTAGATATAAAAGAATCTCTTAAAATGCTGAATAAAGGATTGATAAGAGATTCGAAAACAGCTATAGCTTTGTCCTTGGGATTATTAATGTAAAAGAATATTTGTGGATAAACAGGCATATATTTAATTGAAAATGGACAATATCCCGGAGGTGACGCTTTGTTGTTAAAGCGCTTTAAATATTTGCTGTTTAACCAGGTTAAGAACAATACAGTTTTATATATGGTTTTAACATTGCTTATGTTATCAGGTGTGGCTATAGGTGCATTTTGGAT
>JAAYKT010000425.1 GCA_012522255.1 Clostridiales bacterium | reverse complement strand
CGATGAAGATGGCTCGTATCCGGCTGATAAAGATTAATAATTAAACCTGAGTTAGATAAAATTAGCCCCCTCTAAATGCAGAGGGGGTTTTGTTTTTGGTGCATGGATACATTCTCCCCCCTTCATTTATACTCTTTCCCGGTACATCAAAACTTAGAATGAGAATATCCAAACACTATTTTCAAAGCTATCCGACAATTATTCGTCGTAATAAGTGCTGTATAAATACTTTATTCGTTGTAAAAAATGTAATGTCAGTACACTTTTTCGTTGCATATTTTGTATCGAAGCGGTATAATAATCTTGTGAGGTAACAATCGATGTACAGAACCGCTATTGAAGAACTAAACAATTGGAAGAATAAAAACATTAAAAAACCGCTTGTTATCCGCGGAGCAAGACAGGTAGGAAAAACATGGCTGATGAAAGAGTTCGGCAAAACAGCCTATGTTAAAACTGTCTACATAAACTTTGATAACAATCAGCGTATGAAGGAATTATTTTCATCGGATTTTAATACAGAACGCATCATTTCGGGGTTGGAACTCTATGACGGAGATAAAATCGACCCTTCAAATACCCTGCTTGTTTTCGATGAGGTACAGGAAGTACCACAGGCACTCACTTCCCTCAAATATTTCAACGAGGATGCTCCGCAGTATCAGATAATATGCGCCGGTTCTTTGCTCGGCATTGCCCTGCACAGTGATACTTCTTTCCCTGTAGGCAAGGTAGAGTTTCTTGATATGTACCCGCTTTCTCTAAAGGAATTTTTCACGGCTATGGGCAAAGAACGATTCGTCAAGCTTTTACAAAAAGATGATTTCGATATGATAACCGTCTTCAAATCGGAATACATTGATTTACTCAAGAAATATTACTATGTCGGCGGAATGCCGGAGGCGGTTGCATACTTTGCCGATAACGGAAATTTTAAAGAGGTAAGGGAAATACAAAAGCGCATACTTTCGGCATATGAACAAGACTTTTCAAAACATGCGCCCATTGATATTGTCCCGAGAATAAGAATGCTCTGGAATAACATCCCCTCTCAACTAACCAGGGAGAACAAGAAATTTATCTACGGGGCAATAAAAGAGGGAGCCAGAGCGAAAGACTACGAAGTTGCTATGCAATGGCTTACCGATTGTGGGTTGGTGCACAAAGTAAGCCGTGTTAGTTCGTCGAACCTACCTCTTAAAGCCTACGAAGATTTAAAAGCATTCAAGCTGTTCCTGCTCGATGTCGGCTTGCTCTCATGTATGGTCAATCTTAATCAGAAGGTAATACTTGACGGCAACAACATGTTCAAGGAATTCAAAGGTGCGCTTACCGAGCAATACGTATTGCAGCAATTAAAAACTATCAAAGAATTGGGCATTTATTACTGGACCAACGAACGAGGAAGTGCCGAAATCGACTTTGTTATCGATAACGGCAAAGAAGTTATCCCACTGGAGGTAAAAGCCGAGACTAATCTGAAAGCAAAAAGCCTTAAAGTATATTTTGAAAAGTTCAAGCCCAAAAACGCCGTTCGTGTTTCGATGGCTGATTATAAAAAGGAAGAATGGCTGTTGAACCTGCCATTGTATGCAGTGGAACGGATAAATAATATATAAACAGGTCTAAATATTGTAAAACCACATTACTGCTTATATAATACCTCAAGGTATAAAATCACTTATTTATATTGGGAGGGGAATAACATGAGGATATTTAGTGAATCTGAGACATACAAGAGGATCGATATTCATGAAAAATATGGCGGTCAAAGACAAGGCGGAATAAGTACTCCTGCTTTATACCCTTATATATTTATTTTTACTGGTGGTAAAGGTGAAATCTACGGATATAGAGATAGTTGGCAAGGTGATTTGTTTTTATATACTGGAGAAGGACAAAGAGGAGATATGGTACTTAAAGGTGGTAACCGTGCAATTTTAGAATCAAACAAAAATAATGAGCAAATATTTTTATTCAAGTACAAGAGTACAGGATTTGTTGAATATATGGGAGAAATGGAATGCATTGGTTATAGAACTGAAATAGGTTATGATATTGATATGCATAAAAGAAAAGTAATCATATTTGAACTAAAGAAAATTAGTTAAAAACTGATATATTTACTATAGGGCTAATAAAATACGCCATTATTTCCTACTTCTTAATAGTAAGCTTTAATCTTCTCTACTTGTTATGATAATCGTCTAAAATTAGGCTTTTCAATATACTATGT
>JAAYKT010000424.1 GCA_012522255.1 Clostridiales bacterium | reverse complement strand
GCCTGCAGCAGTCTCATGGGGCGGGAATCGGTTGGATGTATTTGCAAGAGGACAGAATAATCATCTTTGGCATATATGGAGAGGATAGAAGTTGAAGCTTCGCAAAAATTTGCGGAGCTTTTTTGTATAGCGGGATGTCCTGCCGTCCCATTGTATAAAAAACAGTTTTACTCATATGCTGTGATAACATTTTCTTATATTGTTCGGAAATGGCATATATAAATAAAAGCCCCTTTCGTTCTTTTGTATAACTTTAAAGCAGATTGGTCTTTATAAATTATGCAACGAGATTCTCTTTTTAAAAAGTTCTAAACAGGTTTGTTTTCTATTATATATAAATTAAGCCATTGACAATCTATTTTTTCCTATGCCTTTACACATAAGAAAATTTTAGGTATTTGTTGATGCTTATAAAATAAATTTTTGGGCAACCTTAATTAGGAGTTTATTTTAAAGACATCTTAAGCTTTTGTTTTTGTAAGATATGTATACAAGTAAAAAAGGCAGCCCAGGCAGGGGGAGGATAATAATGAAAAAATTTTTGTGTTTGTTTGTCATTATTTCTATGTTATTGGTTTGTTTTAAAATCACGGTTGTGGCTGACATAGTATATGAGGTAAAAAGCGGTGATACGCTAACAAAAATCGGCGTTAAACATGGGGTATCATATCAAATAATTGCTGTTAGAAATGATATTGAAAATTCCAATTTGATTTTAATCGGTCAAAAGCTCATTATACCCACAGTGGATAAGAACATCTCGGATATTAATAATCCCGTTATTGCAACAACAAAAACAAATATTGTTATAACTGATGTTATTGGCAGGGTTGTGACTTTAGATAAACCTGCAGATAAGATAGTGGGCACTCACAATCCAACTATGAATACCGGGATTGTTTTGGGAGGTGGGGAAAAATACATTGCCGGGCTTGGCAACAAGATGATGGCTAATAAACTATACGATCATATCATGAAGGACTACGATAGTATAATTCAAATCGGAAAGGCAAACAATATTAATTACGAGATGGTTGTCTCTTTAGGTAAAAACAATGTAGCTGTCTTGCCAGAGCGTTTTATAGATCAAATAGAGTCATTCGAAAATGTTGGGATTAAAGCAGTAGTAGCCTTGCCTAATTCAGAAAGTTTTGAAACAATTAAAAGCTCCCTTTTAATTGTAGGTGCTGTTTTAGGCGAAGAAAGCAAGGCAAATAGGATTAATGAATACATAGATAAAAGCATATCTGATATAAAATTATTATCATCAAAAGCAAAAACACGACCCAAAGTTTTATTTCTTGGAGCCTCAAATCGTTTTTCCGTTGCATCAACGTCGATGATACAAACGGATATAATTGATATGGCCGGGGGCATTAATGCGGTGAAAAATCTAAATGTAAAAGGTGCTTTTGCCGTGGTAAATATAGAACAAATAATTGCCTGGAATCCCGACATTATATGGATACCAAAATATGCCTCCTATACAGCGGAGGAATTACTAAAAGATCCCAAATGGGGAAGTATAAAAGCAATAAAGAATAAAGAGGTCTATATGTTTCCATGTGATCTTGAGCCTTGGGATTAT
Organism: Clostridiales bacterium; assembly: GCA_012522255.1. Classification (GTDB taxonomy): domain Bacteria; phylum Bacillota; class Clostridia; order Lutisporales; family Lutisporaceae; genus JAAYKT01. Next base: position 1,327 of record JAAYKT010000424.1, on the reverse strand, counting down.
CCAACGGCTTCGGCTGCACTTGGGTTACGTTGGGGGTTATATAATTTGCATCTGGATGTATATAACAAAAATGATTTATTAAAGGATGCAGATGAGTTTTATAACATGGTTTACGGAAAAAAATTTACTGCAGAGCAGATGGGGATATAGTAGGGTGGCGGTAATCAACTAAGGAAGGAAAAACCGTATGGGAAAGCTTACATATGACAAAATTATGATAATACTTTTGTTTTTGCTGTTTTGTTCAATATTTGTGGGACTCTGTGTTGGTAGGCTGAGCACAAATCCCATCGATGTCTTTAATGCTTTTCAAAGTAAGTTTGGAATCATTTCAGATGCGGATGAAACCATGGAAACGGTCTTGTTTTCTATAAGAATTCCACGGGTTCTGGCTTCGGCTTTAATAGGCGCGATGCTTTCCCTATCCGGTGCTGTATATCAGGGAGTATTTAAAAATCCTTTGGTGTCTCCTGATATTTTGGGTGTATCGTCGGGTGCAAGTGTAGGGGCTGCAGGTGCAATTTTACTTGGATTGGGAATAGCGGAAAGACAGATTTTCGCCTTTATAGGGGGAATTATAGCCGTAATACTTGCTACTACCATACCGAAGTTTTTAAAGAATCATACTAATCTCATGTTGGTTTTATCCGGCATTATTGTTGGAGGTTTTTTATCATCGTTGCTTGCTGTAATGAAATTTATTGCGGAAGAGCAAACTGAGCTGGCAACCATAGTTTTTTGGCAAATGGGGAGCTTTTCGACTATCAGCATAAAAGAAATTTTAGCTATTGTTCCTACATTTGTTATCGGCACCTTCTTGCTAATAGGATTGTCTTGGCGGATTAATATTTTATCCTTCGGAGAGGTTGAGGCAAAAACTCTTGGAATGGATATAAAGAAATATCGGGGTATTATAATTATCTGCTCAAGCCTACTTACAGCCGGCGCAGTCAGCATAAGCGGTACAATCGGTTGGATTGGCTTGGTGATACCGCACTTGGCTCGGTTGCTTGTTGGTTCGGATCATATCAGGATGATGCCGGTTACAATAGTTATAGGTGCCATATTTATGAGTGCAATAGACACGATAGCCCGCGCAATGTTGACAGTAGAAATTCCGCTGTCTATTCTTACAGGAATAATAGGAGCCCCATGCTATGCCTTGCTTTTATACAAACAAAAAGTAAGCTTGATTTAGGAGGAAAAATGATTGTAGAAATAAAAGATGTGAGTTTTTCATATGAAGAAAATCGCACCTTGCTAAAGGATATAACTTTTTCTGTTGAACGCGGTCAGATCGTTTCCATTTTAGGGCCTAATGGGGTTG
>JAAYKT010000423.1 GCA_012522255.1 Clostridiales bacterium | reverse complement strand
TTAATCTCTGTATGAGTATTTCTCTTTCAAAGACAGTCTCCTCAAAGATTTCCGGATCAGGATAAAAATTGATGGTAGTACCGCTTTCATCAGTTTCTTCCAGGGTCATCAGACTGGTTACCGGCTTGCCTCTTACATAATCCTGCCGGTAGGCTTGTCCGTCCCGGCGCACGGTTATTTCCATCTTGGCTGACAGAGCATTTACTACTGATAAACCTACTCCATGCAAGCCACCCGAAATGGTGTAGCCACTGCCACCAAATTTTCCGCCGGAATGCAAAGTGGTCAAAATAACTTCGATGGCTGGTATACCTACAGCCGGATGAATATCCACCGGAATGCCACGTCCATTGTCACTGACGGTAATGCTGTTATCTGGATTCATGTTTACTTTAATTGTGTCACAGTATCCTCCCACCGCTTCATCTATACTATTATCCACTATTTCAAATACCAGATGGTGCAGCCCTTTTGGTCCCGTGGAACCTATATACATACTGGGTCGTAAACGAACCGCCTCTAATCCTTCCAGGACTTGAATATCTGAGGCATTGTAGCCATTGCCATTGTCTTTATTAGTCACTAATTAAACCTCCCTGCGGAAACTAGTTGCCCTCTTAAGCAAGGTATCAGACGATATAGGTGATACGATAATTTTGTCATCGCACACCACCAAGGATTTTTTTTTTCCTTGGTACTGATGACAGATAACCTTTTGTCCAGTTGGGCATCTTCAATAATTTCCATTAAATCCGGTGATAAAGGATTCGTCATATTAATTATAGCAATCAGATTCTTTCCGGATATTATTACATCATTGCCTATATGTATATACAAATTTAAAACTCCTTTCGCAACAATTGGCCTGCTCTGACAATAAATATGGAATCATTTTCCTCCTCAATCTTTTCATTGTTTACTGCAGTAAGGAAGCTTTGAAACCCGGCTCTCTGTAAATGCTTAATCAGCATGTTTCTTTTGCCGGCATCTAACTCAGATAAAACTTCATCCAACAAAAATACCGGATAATAGTCCTTAACTCTTTTATAAGCATATAATTCCGCCAGCTTAAGGCCGATAGCTATATTTCTCTGCTGGCCCTGGGAGGCAAAGATCTTGGCCAGCCGATCGTCCTGATAAAAATTGATATCATCTAAATGAGGCCCTACCAAAGTGGTTCCCCTATACACTTCTTCGCTGAGGTGTTCACCAATATGTTTGTGCAATCCTGTCTGTAAAACATCCATATTGATTTTATCATGATCGATGGGAAACGAAAGAGCATATCTCATTTTTAATTGGTTCTGGTCTTGATTTATTTCCCGGTAAATGGGCTTGATTATCTCCTCCAAGATATTTACAAAATTTATGCGTTGTATTATTAAGATTATGGCATTTTCAATAAAAAGATCATTTATTATTTTAAATGGTTTTCCTTTAGTTTGCTTTTTTTTTAATAATAAATTCCTCTTTTTAAGAATATTAGCATAATTATCCATATGATGGTAATATTCAGCCGAAAGTTGTTTTAGGGTAAAATCTAAAAAAGCCCTCCTTTTATTGGGAGAACCTTTAACTAAAAAAAGATCATCCGGAGTAAAAAGAACTACTCGTAACCTATCTTTATGGCGGTAGGAAGCTTTTTGATTATTTATGCTGAATTTTTTAAATAGTTTGGTCATGTACTGCAGTGATGCTGCCATGG
>JAAYKT010000050.1 GCA_012522255.1 Clostridiales bacterium | reverse complement strand
ATGAAAATAGTGGGAATTTGAATGGAAAGGAGCGTTAGCATGGGCGGCGTAAAAAAAGAGCGGATGTTTGAAGAACTGTTAGAAATACAGGAAATGTTAGAAAAAAGAACAGAAACCCAAGGTCAAATGATTAAAAAATTTCAGATGCTCATTGCCAATGAAGGGCTATATTCAAAGATTATTGATCTTTTTCCTTATCCCATCGCCATATATACGCCGCAGTATAAACTGATTTTGACAAATAAGGCTTTCACATCGTTAATAGAAGAACAGTCTATAGATATGGAGAAAAAAACAACACGAATTCTCCGACACAAGATCAATGATATACAGCTTGCTTCCGCCGTCAAGGAAGTTTTTGATGGAAGGACTTACTTCTTAGAGAACTTAGACAGCCCTTTTTCTATGTTTTCAGAAATTATAAAGGAAGATGCAGTAAAGTCTGACCATTTTAACAAAGTGGTTATTTTTCCATTGACCACCGATGATTCAAAAATCAGCCATGGGGTAATATTTTTCATGCCGTGAAAGCAATAATTTGCATATCACTTAGCTCTTGATATTTTAATATTCGAATATATGTAAATAAAAAAGGAGGATGAATAAAGTGAAAAAAAGAACAATAAGTATTATTTTACTATGTTTAACCATGTCTTTGTTTTTCAGTATTCCCGTATTTGCAGCCGGAAAAATAACTTTGGACAAATCTGCATATACAACAGGTGAAAAGGTGAGGGCAACGGTAAGTGGACTTACACAAGAAGAAATCGATGATAATGCAGCGGTATACTATGCTAAACAAGGTGAAAGATATGATAACTTTGAATGCATCGACTATGTTATGTATCTCCCTGCAAACAACGTGTGCGAGTTTAATGCCCCGAGTGAATTGGGAACTTTCGAAGTCGCATTACTCGACGGCTATAATAACTATATAGCAAGTACAACTTTTAAAGTTGGTGTACCAAAAGCTAAAGAAGGAGATATAAAAATATCGAAATCACAAGTTAAGCTTAATGAACCCATGTCAGTTACAATTAATGGACTTTCCAAAGAAATGATAGATAATAATGCTCATTTCGGAATATGCAAAGCAAATGAAAAATTAGAAAATTCAGGGGAGACAGAATTTATAATGTATCTTCCGGCTGACAACACATACCAATTCAAAGCTCCTTCTGAATACGGCAAATATGAAGTCAGAGTGTTTTCCAGCGGTATAACAAGCAGTAATACCCACGAAGCTGTATTTTTCGGCTCTGTGTCTTTTGATGTTGTATCTAGCAAGGCTAAGCCGGGAGATATAGTTTTATCTAAAACCACCGTACAACCGGGAGAAAAGATGTCTATTACAGTAAATGGTCTAACCCAAGGTGAAATTGACAATAATGCTTTCTTTGGCGTATCGTCTGCAAATGAAAAAATAGAGAATACTAACTGTCTTCAATATGTAATGTATTTTAAGACCGGCAACATATACGAATTTGAGGCACCTTCCGAGCCAGGTAATTATGAAGCAAGAGTTTTCTGCGCATCTGTTGATCCAAGCCAATATTCATATGCTTTGTTTGGAGTAGTTCCATTCACAGTAAGTGGAGCACCAACTGGTGAAATAGCTGCGGGAACAGAAGGCTTATCTACTTGGGCTGCTTCTGTTGTAAATGAGGCAAAAGGTGAAAATCTTGTTACCGATAAGGTTCTTTTGAACTTCCCGGCGCCTATCACTCGTGAGGAATTTTGTGAGCTGGCGGTATTGTTATACGAAAAAATGACCAGAACCCCTGCTTCTTTACCGGCAGCAAATCCTTTCAGCGATACAACCAATCCACAGATATTAAAAGCGGTAAACCTTGGAATTACGGGAGGTATCGGTGGGGGTAAATTTGCACCCAATAACAATGTTACTAGGCAGGAGATTTCCGTAATGCTGCTTCGTACGCTGAAGACCGTAATGCCAAAAATACTATTGACAGCAGAATTTAAGACCCAGTTCCAAGATGTATCTGCCATTGATAGTTGGGCTCTTGAATCGGTAAGATTCATGAATGCAAACGATATACTTACAGGCTCGACGGTTAATGGAGTATCTTATATAATGCCTAAGGGAAATACAACAAGGGAACAAGCCATTGCGTTGGTACTTAGGATATATAACAAGTTTAATCAACTGTAAATCATAATGCATATATAAGGGGTGTTGTGAACTATTCAAATAGCCGGCAACATCCTTTATATTAATGCACAGTATATTCTTCCATGGTGACTTCATCATTTCTGTCTGCAGAAAAAATGGTAAAGGAAGTGAGGTCATGTATAAAAGTAAGAAAAAGACTGCCTTGTTTTTAGCATTAATAATTATGTTAACCTTTGTGGTTAATCCTATTTCTACGGTTTATGGAAGTGCGCCCAAAATAACTCCAAAGCTGCCGGTAAAGACACCCGAAAACCCAACAGAATCAGGTATTAAACAGCAGCTTCCAACAATAACACCAAAACTTCCGGAAATAACTATATCCGGAAAGATTACAAAATCACTTGAGCAGCCGGCCAGAGCGCAGGGGGTTAATTATGAGGTTAAAGAAAATGTCAAAAGGTTACCTAAGGGGATGCAATACAGTCTTAATACTTTGACTTTGGATAGGTTGGCGACCTTCGAAATCGACGAGGAAGCTTCGAAAACAGCTCAAAATGAAGAGCCTTTTGACAAAATAAACGGCATAAGGCGGCCGGCGGGGGCAAAGCTTTTAACCATATCTAAAAGTGCTGCTGCATCTTTTTCTCCCAACAAAGGTGAGATATATATCGATGAGGATGAAGGCAATGCATTCAGAATATTAGGGTATGAGGGAGAAGACCAACATGGTAATGACCTTTACGCAGTAGAGAACCCTGATCTTTTGGAGGTATTCAATTCTTATAGTATACCTAAGCAAACCATAAATCTAACAACAGGTAATATAGCTTATATAGATCCCGATTTTGAATTAAGCCCGGAAAGCGGAATGCAGAAGAACTATCTTGCACGGGCTGATGAGGGGATACCTGTATATGAAAATGATTATATAAAATGTTTTATAGAAGGAAATAAACATGTTCTTAGATTGAAAAACAATGTAATAATATTTCAATATCCGCCAAAAGAAGAAGTAGAGGAAAAGGAAAGAGAGAAAAAAGAAGCGGAGAAGCGTAAATTTGAGGGAGATTGGTGGAAAAAGGAACAACATTCCGACCTGAGAGGTGTAGAAAATGATAGTGCCATGAGCTTAACAGTAAAGGTAAAGGAAGGTAGCACAATAACTGTTGAGGATCCCCGACTTAATACGGAATTTGATCTTAATCTTCTCACCAGCCAAATGGATGCAACATTCTCTTTCGTCGGAAAAGCTACGGCAGACGTAACCCTCATCGGAGATATGACCTTTAAATACTCACTGGAAAAGTGCGTATATGGATATGATGTCGATTTAGGCAAGGTTGCAGGCAAGGAAAAAGGAAATAAGGCTTTCGTCGGGATATTTCTGGTATTAGGCATAGACGGAAAGATTCATGTTGAAGTGAGAGCCAAAGCCACGGGAGATGCCGAGGCCGGATTCACATATCGTTCTGTAGGATACGGCAGCCTTCCTTACTATGTAGGGCCCATTTCCAACTTCAAACCCGCGTCCTTTGATATGAGTTTTACTGTTGACGGAGAGATTAATACGACTTTGGCATGCGTTCCTCAGGTGGGAGTAATCGTCTGGGGATGCGAGCTGGGGGTACTTCAGATATGGGTAGGTTTCAAGTCAACGGCCCTGTTCCATTTTGAAGGGGGTGGGGGTACCAGTACAGAAACGAGCTTCAGCGGAGAGGGTTCTATTGATTTACGGGCCTTCGGGGAGCTGGTGGGCTATTTACTCGGTAAGAGGTATTCCATCTTTTATTTAGAATACCCCCTTTACAAAGGGAAATGGAAAATCGGGGAGGAAGTCTCCGGCAGCGGGGGAGATGCAGTAAGGAAGGTTTTACCCTTTGTTAAAATGGATGCTGATGCGTATACCAATAAGGTGGAAGGGAAGATAGCCTTTTCCATTGCGGGGAAGACCGTAGCAGGATACTTGGGGGACGATGCTGACATGGGCGCTTTTCAGCCATATTATAATAGCCCCTTTAATCTGGAGGTATATGACAAAGACGGGAAACTCAAATTCTATAGGGGAATGACTACCGACAATGAAGGGAGATTTTCTATGGCATTTACCGGAAATGAGAATATTTTCCCCAGCGATGAAATTATCATAGATGTCAAGGATTTTATGAGTCCACAATTCACATTAGAAGATGGCAGAAACTTCAAAGTTATCGGTAAGAGCCCGGAGATAAAACCGACAGTGCCTTTTTGTTTAATGGATTTTGATGTAGATACCTTTAATGATGTAATATCGGGATGGGTGTCGGGAGATTACACGGGGCCTGTTAATATCAGCATAGAAAAATTTGTAAACAACAATAAGGTTACGGATATCCAGACTGCAAATGCTCAAGGGGGATTGTTTCAGCTTGACTATCCTATAGATCAATCGACGGATTGGGTAAAAGTATATATTGATTTTGAAGGTTCAAAATATGGTGCAGGTCCAAAGCAGAGAAATCTTGATGCATTGGTTGTTAATACATCCAACTATTATGCTGATGCTACTACATCCTCATCCACAGGCACCTCTGGAGGTCAGGGCAGCGGCATAAACACGACTGTAACCTTGCCGGGAGGAATTGACGTAGGCCCTCCTTTGCCCGGTGCCATAGCTGATGCACAGGAGAAACTTGATAATTTGTCATCTAAGGATACCGCGGGCAACAAAATAATAAAACCTGAAAGAATAACGGGTATGATTACCAATAGAGGTGAAATGGGGTATTTGACCAGGCAGGGAGATGATTATGTAAGAAACGGAACAAACAAAAATTTGAACTGTTTTACCGGCAATGTAAGAATTACAGAAATACCAGTGCAATCTGCTTTGGAAGTCATGCTGCAAAAGTTCGCAGGGCATAAAACCATACGGGATTCAGATATTATTCTTAATCCATCCGCAGCAGCCCAGCCACCCCAGACCGTTTTTACAGCAACCACCCAAGCACGGCAAGAATTAGGCTTTAGAAAAATAATGGATAACAGTAGTCCGGTGGGTTTCATCATGCAATCTTACCCGACATCTGCGGCAAAGTTCCAATTTACCAATCCTGATGTGGTGGCATACAAAATTGAGATAGAATATGAAGGATTGACTGCTGAACATGTGTTTAACCCCTTTGTATCTCATTATGAAAGCAGCGACCGTTATTCCATGTCGGATTTTATAGGACCTCTTAGAGAGTCATATAGACTTAGAACACAGGAAAGAATAGATTCAATAACAAACCCTGCAGATAGCCAGCGTGACATGGGTAGCGATATTATGCAAGATTTGCAAAACCTATTGAACCAATGGGAAATGCGTTAGGAGTAGTAGAGTAGCGCGGGTTTCAGACACCAAGTAAAAAGTAGAATAAGAACTGAATTAAATAAGTAAAAAAGTAAGGAAAAATTCAAGATGCAAAAAGACCGGGGAATTACTCCCCGGTCTAAATTTTTCGGTAAGCTTAAAAGTTATATTAATAAAGAAACACAGTTGCTCAGATAATGAGTGAGTAATAACTGATGCAATTACTGATTGTAAAAGCAATAGGGGAAATGGTTGATTTTCAGATTAATGGATAGTAAGATTAAGATGCTGCTGTTTCAACGAAAGATGAGAAAAAAAGATAGGTGAGATTTTTGAAACAAAATTTTGATAATTTTATAAAAGAGATACCTGATAACATCCATTCCCGAACAAAGGTTTTTATCAGTGAGAACATTGCGATTTTTAAGCCTGAAAAATTTGTTACAAATCAGAGCATGACCATGGATGATTATCATTTTATAATATTACATTCCAAACCGCCCAAAGCGGTTATAAATGGAATTACTCACAGCTTTAAAAAAGGGAGCCTTATTTCCTTGATACCGGGAACAAGCATTGCAGTATTAGCAGATAGTAATAACAACACATGCAAATATATTTCAGTAAGTGTAAAAAAATATTTTATGAACAAAATTGCACTGGAAACCTCGGGGACGAAAGAGATTATATTTGATAAAATTGAAAACCAATATAATAATTATCTTTTGGATGTTATTAATAACTTTGAGTATGAGATAATGGCATATGGTAATAGCCCTTTGCCTATGCTAAGGAGCCTTGAAATCCAATTATCTATACTTCTAATAAGAAATTCTTTGCCTGATAGAAGTATTTTGGATAAAAACATCAGACTGGATGACGACTATATTAGAGAATCCATTGCATATATGCATAAATTTTATAGCGGTAACATTACCATAGAGGATATATGTAAAGAGATTTATCTGAGCGTAAGTCACTTTAAAAGAGTTTTTAAGAACAAAACCGGCAAAACCCCCTATCAATTCTTAACAGAGATTAGAATAGAAAAGGCGAAAGGCATGCTAAAAGAAAAGAACCGCTCTATTAATGAGATAGCCCGGCTTTGCGGTTTTGTCAATCCGGGGAATTTGTCTTTGGTTTTTAAAAAGCATATGAATATGTCTCCATCGGAATACAAGAAAAAACAAATTGAGACTACACAAGACTAAGAAAAAGACAAAAATGAGCATTTTTCGATAAATATTATGATACCCCTAAGGATTAAATCCTTAGGGGTATTTGCTATTATGAAAGAAAACCTTGTTGATAGTTGTATTTTATCCGGCACATATTCTTATAATTCTTAAACTATATGAAAAAAGGAAGGAGATGATTTAAATGTTAAAAAAAATACTGATTTATACCCTATGTGTACTTATACTAATGCCAAACATTGCATATGCACAAAACACTCCTATTGCTGACAATAGCATTGAACTAAATGCCGCATTTAAAGAAATGAGCAAGATAGTTCCTTCTGTCAAGGCTGCTGATATTCTCACTCTTGCAAAGAGTTACTACTCTTTATCAAATCCAAAGATTGAGGATGGGACAAAGGGTGAATACAAGAGCATAGTAAATTGGACTCCAAACTTTAGCGGGACAAAACCAAATTCCAATAAAGCAAAAAAAGTCTCTGCTGCAGCGGCTTTAGCTATTAGCTATACCAATGCCAAAAACTTTTATATGTCTATGGCAAGCGCCGCATTTTCATTAGACCCTAAAAGCGTCTTAGGTACAGGCAACTTTGCATCTGCCGTTGCATCTTATTATGATGATTTAGTCTTGGAAGGCAAAAAAGAAAAGAATATGGAGAAGTATTACATAGATGCTATAAAGATATATAATTATGGCCTCCAATTATCAATTAAGGATGGAAAATTCAGCAAAGAAGCCCTTTCTCTTTTAGTCAGTTTGGGAAATATATATTTAGATACGGCTAAAAAAGATAGAGCATATACCTGCTTTAAAATGGCAATGGTTATAGACAAGGGCTACTGGCCGGCACGTAAAGCATTGTATAATTATTATATGTCGGAGAAAAAATTTGACGAAGCTCTAAAGCTTATGATGGAAGAAAGTGAATACCCTATATTTGTAAAGGCTACATCCAAAGTTAGCAAGATTAAAGAAGAAGAGGATAAGAAGAATCCCATACCCCAGGGGGAAGTATCAGATGAGGTAATGGAAAAGTATTTAGATAATTTAGTGAGTGCTGATCCTATATCCCAGGCGGACTTTTTAGAGGAAATAGATAAAGAAGCCAAAGATAAGCTAAAAGCCTTGATAAAAGAAGTCCAAAGCAAAATGAAATACACTGCCCCGGATATCAAAATGATAACTCAGTATTCATCACTAAAAAACATATCAACTCCTGACGGTCAAGCTACCTTACAAGCTTTTGAGAACGGCATAAAAAGCTACGGCTATAGATCCGAATATTTAAACGAAAAATCCTATGAGGATTCCTTTGTTAATTTCGGATACGAAACAGATTTAGGTGGCTATAATACACAGCAGGATATTGAGGCAGCTATGGCAGGGAACCCGGACTTTCACTTAGATATAAACATTGATTGGACAGGAGTTGTAGATGCTCAATTTGAAGCCTTTGTAGCTGAATTAGAAAAGAATGTTGCACAATACAAAGAAGACCCGAGCCAAGGAGCAGAAATGTTTAAAACTATATCCCAAATGCAGCCGGAAAAAGCTGTTTTTGCATTAAACCCTTATGATTACAGCAATCCCTTGGATATATATATTCAAAAGCTTAATATGGCGGATTTTGAAAAGAAATTTTTGCCCTATCAAATATATCT
>JAAYKT010000422.1 GCA_012522255.1 Clostridiales bacterium | reverse complement strand
CTCAATCTGCTGTATCTTACTATTTTCAGCAGTGTCACTGATCAAGTCGTGCAAATCACTGCTTATTAATACTTCAGACAGGTGTTTCCCAATTATATCACCACTCGGTATTTCAAGCATTCTTTGAATAGCAGGGTTTAATAATATTATCCTGTTATCATTGTCTATAGCTAATATACCATCTGTCATACTGGTCAATATGGCATTGAGCTTTACATTGTTATCATTAATTTCTGTAATCATTATACTTAGCTTTGAAGCCATATTATTAAAATTGTTGGCTAATTCTTCAATTTCATCTTTAGTCGATATGTCTACCCTTTTGTCCAACTGCCCCATTGATATAAGCTTGGATGCTGCAGTAATTCTTTTTATAGGGCTCGCTATTTTCTCCACATACCAGTAACCTATGGATATGGCAAAAATGATACCAATAACAATGGATGTTAGTATGCTTTTAAGCAGCAATTCATTTAATTTGCTTACATCTGCCAGTGGGAAAGCCAATCTCGTGACTATTTTCCTACCACTCAGTTCAATAGGAGGCATGGCTATATAAAGTGTGTTTTGCTTTGATATGTTGCTTATTCTCTTACTTGTGGCTATATTACCAGAAACAGCCCCTCTGACCTCTGGTTTGTCCATTTGATTTACAAATATGATACTATTGTCGGAAGAGTCTGCAACAGCCTGTCCAGTGTCATCAATGAAAGTAATGGCGGCCTCTGCTTGCTTTGCAAAATCCTGGGATAATTTATAATAATTAAACTCTTCTCCATCTTCTTGTATTTTTTCAAGCGAACTGTTTATCAAATTCCCACTGGTAATAAGCCTATCCTTTATTCCTGTCTCATAATTAGTAATTATCAATTTTAACGAGAATATGCCGGTGGTCAAAGTGCCTATTAAAATCAAAATTAAATATGTAGTAAATAACCTTTTTTTCATATCTTCCACCTATTTCATTTTATAACCCAAACCTCTTATGGTTTCGATATATATAGGATATTTATTACCGCTTCCAATCTTTTTCCTGAGCATCCTTATGTGAACATCTAAAGTCCTGGTTTTGGCTTTGAGATCTGAAGAATCATATCCCCACACTTCATTAAAAAGTACATCTCTTGAAACCACATTGCCTCTGTTTTCCGCCAGAATTTCCAACAGCCTGAACTCTCTGAGCGTAAGTTCCAAGGGAGCTCCGCCTTTTGTAACCTCATGCTTTCTTATATCAATTACAATATCATCAACTTTTATAACATACTTCGTATCTTCCGCATTATCATTATTATTCCCTGTCCTTCTTAAAGCAGCTTTTATCCTTGCAACCAGCTCTCTTATTCCAAAAGGTTTTGTTACATAATCGTCTGCACCAAGTTCCAGACCTATAACCTTATCAGCTTCATCTCCTTTAGCAGTCAGCATAATAACAGGAATTTTTGAAGTAGCTTTATCTATCCTTATTTTTTTTAAGACCTCATAACCATCAATACCCGGAAGCATCAGGTCAAGTATTATAAGGTCAGGTATTTCCCTGGTCGCTATCTCAATTGCATCTTCGCCATTGTCACAGACACTTACATCAAATCCGTTGCTTTCAAGATTATATCGTATTAATTCAAGTATATTTTCTTCATCATCAACTACTAATATCCTTTTCCTTTCCATAATTCTTTTCCTTTCTTAACTAAGCTATCATTCTCTCAGATGTATTATATCACTTATAAGCATATTGTAAAACGAATTGCTTTTTTCATTCCCGCCTGCGCTCTCACCCCATGAGCAAGGTATGCTTAAGGCAGGGGATTAGGAATACACCAGGCAAGCAAAATCATATGCAAGTTAGTATAGTAGATTTTAATAGACAAAGGGGT
>JAAYKT010000421.1 GCA_012522255.1 Clostridiales bacterium | reverse complement strand
CTTGCTTTTATCAAAGCGTTTTCTTCAAAAGTTTTACCGGTTTCCTCTATGTCAATGTTTATGCACATGTCCTTTAGAGAAAATATTTCACAACCTATGTCACTTAGGATTTCTCTTATTTCCTTCAGCTTATGTTCGTTATTTGTTGCAGCAATCATTTCCATTTTCTTTCTCCTTGCCGATTTGGCCTAAAGAACCAAGGCTTTCCTTTTGATAGTTTATTAATCTCATTATTCCCTTTTCACCAACTGCAAGCATCTGTTCCAACTCTTCTTTTGTAAATGGTTTTTCCTCCCCGGTTCCTTGAATCTCGACCAATTCGCCCAGTTCTGTCATTACTATATTCATATCCACTTGACATGTTGAATCTTCAGCATAATTCAGATCTAATAGTACTTCCCCGTCTTTAACGCCTATGCTCACAGCGGCAACATAGCTGCGGATAGGTATCCTTTTTATCTTACCCTGTCTGAGCATAACGTTCATTGCATCTACCAAAGCTACAAAGGCCCCGGTTATAGAAGCTGTTCTGGTCCCTCCGTCGGCTTGAATTACATCACAATCTATATAGATCGTGCTTTCCCCCAATTCATCTAAATTTACAACAGAACGTAGAGCTCTGCCGATAAGCCTCTGTATTTCCATTGTTCTTCCGTCTACCCTGCCTCTTGAAGAATCCCGGATTTTTCTTACAGCCGTCGAGCGAGGGAGCATACCATATTCGCCGGTAATCCAGCCCTTGCCGGACCCCTTTAAAAACGGGGGAACCCTATCCTCAAGGCTTGCTGTGCATATTACTTTGGTATCTCCCATCTCTATAAGTACAGACCCTTCTGCATGTTTTATGTAATTTCTCGTTATTTTAACAGTCCTTAACTCTTCATATCCTCTTTCATCTAATCTAACCAAGTTTATCATCCCTTCAAATGTACATTATAACAAGGCAAAAGCGCTCCCACTAAATAGAGGAGACTGCTGCCTTCCCTGTCCAATCTGATAAAAGACACCTGTGAAAACTTTGAATTAATATTTCACAGCCTTCTTACTTTACCAATTAGTATAGCATAAGTCCAGGTCTAAAGGCTTAAAACCAAGCCAATGTGTAAAAATTATTTAAAACACTGACGTAAACCCGCTTGCGAACAAAGGCCCCTTTCAGTTACTCGTAAAAGTTTACAAATACGGGTATGTCTAAGTATTCCTTGCTTCCGATACTTTCGGTATTTTCTATAGTATGGCCGTCAACAAACAGTCTGACCTTCGAAATAGACTCAAGCTCACCCAAAGTCAACGTGATTGCTTTGGTTAGAGCCCTTTCTTCAGCCATGGATGTCAGGTTCAAGATTTCCTCGGAAAAGTTTGCAAAAGCAATTCCGTCATTTACCTCTACGCCTAAAATTTTTGTGCCGTCGGGAAAAGGGTTTCTGAGTCCCAAATCACAACCGGGTCCTTCCAAAAGTGCATTTAAAGCCGCCTCTGCACTATTTGTATAACCGGATACTAATTTTGTAAGCGGAACATAGTACGAATAATACCCACTGCCTTTCTTTTGATAGTATACCATAACTTTTGCCATTTTATCATCCATTTTTGCCGGCTTGATCAAATTGATTTCTGAACGTTTGAGAGGTAATCCTATTTTTGTGCCAAAAATCATTCCCTCTATTTCTTCACCTTCTATTTTTACCTGGACGGAAGTAATATTCGGAAACTCTGTGAGTGTATAAACCAAAGCTTTTATTCCCAAGGCTTCCCCTTCCATGCTATCGAAACCTAAAAAGTTTTCATTAAAATCAATTATAGCCAAACCGTCTTCCTTAATGGTAGCTCCCAGTATTTCTGTTCCCATAGGTAATGTGGGATACAGCCCGATAGGCTTGATATTTTCTGACAATTCGGGGCTATAAATCATTCCTTTTATGGCCGCCTTGGCTATTCCCATATCCCCCTTTGGTATGTATCTCATAACTGGAACCAGAAGGTTTTCCGAATCTTTATAATACAAAACTGTTGCCCTCGCACCATCCGGCATCTCTTTTGTAACATTGCTTAAATCTTCTTTTTCTGCGATTTCATCCATCACCGGCTCCTCATTTATTATTGCGGTTTTTTTTTTAAAAAAGTCCCTGAGTGCTGACAATGGATTTGTACAACCGGTGAGTAGCATTACCATACATAATACTATAACCGACAAAACCAATGCTCTGCTTTTCATTTTTTCACCTCAAATACCCTTATCTTTATATATATTAAAAGTGAATAAAGTATATTCTGATGGCACCCAAAAAAGGAAGAGGAACCAGGGGGAGGAACCAGGGG
>JAAYKT010000420.1 GCA_012522255.1 Clostridiales bacterium | reverse complement strand
GTCTATTACAAATAAAGGGTCTACGGTTTTAAAGGTAACCATGTATGCCCTGTCGCCCATAAATCTTACCGAATATATTCTCTCCCCCGGGGCTATGTCTTCTATGCTTCCGGTTATTTTCATATCCTTATCCAATATATATAAATTGTTCTTGGAAGTCCCTTCGTCTTCTCTCCAGACATCCCCTTTTGTAGTGGCTATTCTGAAGTATTCACCGTTTTCATCCATGGAGAATTGGTTGAGTATATCTCCGGGCACCACACCTTTCCCTGTGTAGTATAGGCTACTTCCTTTAAAGGTAAATCTATATACCAATGTTTCCCTTTCATTGTAGTTAGGGATTACTCTTTCTTTTGGATTAGCGGAATCATATATAACAGGGTCCTTTGGTTTTGGCACACGCTTCGTAACTGCTACATAAAGATTTTCCAAAGATGCGTATATGTTTTCTCCATTTCCTAAGTAAGTTGATACATTAACTCCTTCTTTGGGTTTGCTGAAATCCACCGCGGCAACTATTAGATAATTCCTGCCAATGCAATCCGGAAAATAATGAATCTTTTCTAAAGGAATGTTTATGAATTCATCTTTTATAGCAGTATCCTTATAGGAAGGGGTTAAGTTGACATTAGGTTCATCCATCATTTGGTAATAGTTGGCATATTTGTTTGAAATCAGATATAGTACATCCCCAATTTTTCTGGATGATAAATAATTTCCTTCCAATTCTATTTCCCTGGACTTTTTTATATTATCTTTATTTTTTATATCATATTCTATCAGCTTTACTGTTCCATATGAAAATCGTGGGGGATAGATGGCAATGCTTTTAGCCATGGGCCTATAAATAGGTATATCATTTGTTGATGTACCTATTACCACAAGTCTATCTGCATCTACATATAATTCCATGGGGTATAGGTTTTCTTCGGATAGCTTTAAAACTTTTATCGTTTTCATGTCATTAGAAGGATAGATTTTTGCTATAACTATTTTATCTTCATTTACCTGATATAAGTATTCTCCGTCAGTTTTTACTATATCAGCTTCGTCCACACCCTGAACCTGAATATTAGTTGCTGAAAAGTCCGGTGATAATGGTTTATCTGCTTTTTGCTTATTTAACGAAGGTGCGGCAGTACCTTCTGCAGTTGTTGTGTTAAGAGTATCAGGCATAAACTTGCCTATTATTATGCCGCCATAGTCATCAAAGCCTTCATCCTTTGCCTCTTCTAACAACCTTTCCAAATTTTCTACGGTACCTATAACCGGTAGCTTTTCCGGAACAATATTCGATATAGTGAATTCCATTTTTAAGCCGGGTTCAAGATTTCTTCCCGTTAAATACTTAACCCCTTTGTTTACATATAGGGTATAGATTTCACCGCTTTTGTATTCTGTTTCATCAGGTTCAATGATAATTGTTTGAAAATCATCTCCAAGGGTCGCTAATATGGGTATTTTGTTATCTTTTGAATCTTTTACACAAATATTTTCATTTGTTACGGACTTTGGTGATAAAGGTTTTTCAAAGGGTATAGTTATTGTTTCATTAGGATATACTTTATCCATTTTCGGAAGCTCTTCATATGTATTTGCATAGATTATAAAAGGAGCAACTATAGCAAAAACTATCATGAAAATTAAAAGGTTTTTCGCATATTTATAGCTGTCAAACATAAATACCACCTTCCTATTTTTAACTAATTTATTATTTAGACGACAGAAATTTGAAATAGTTGCATCTATGTTTCAATTATATGTGAAAAATTGGGAAGGTATAAAGTTAATAGGGTATTGTTTTTATACTTTGTATAGCCTCATTTTGAAATTGTTGAG
>JAAYKT010000419.1 GCA_012522255.1 Clostridiales bacterium | reverse complement strand
CTTAATCCTTTTTTGCAATGATTTTATTTTGATTTTTTAAATTACAGTATTCTAAGAATCTGTTTAAGGCGGGTGTGCAATTTATTTGACTGTTCCAAAGTATACTGACCGTCCTTTTTGCAATTTTATCTTTAAAGGGTATTGCAGTTACCTTATAATTCACCAGTGAAGGGATAATAGGCATTATAGCTATGCCAAGTTGTGCACCTACAAAGGATGCCATTGAGTTACACTCATCCACCTCAAAAAACACATTTGGTTTAACATTATAATGCTTAAATAAATTTGCAGTTTGCAAATATAAATCAGTAGCTTTATTGATCATTATAAATTTTTCGTCTCTTAATTCTTCAACAGAAATCGAAGTACGGCTTGATAATGAATGGCTGTTATATACAATCAAATATAGTTCCTGCTCAAATATAGGAATTGCTTTAATGGGCTCGTTTGCAGTTTCAGTATATGGTGCCATTACAACGTCCAGTTTGCCTTCCAAAAGCTTTTTTATAAGCAAATTCGTCATGTTAACCTGGAAGCTGAAGTTTATATTCCGGTTACCCATATAATTATAAAATTCTTCAATCAATTGCGGAATTGAATCAAAACTAACAGTATAAATATATCCCAAACTTATATTTCCGGTTGAGGGATTGTGCATTTTATCTAATTGCATTTCTCCTTGTGAAAGGATGTTGAGCGCACTTTCAGCATATGGGAGAAAAGCCTTTCCATACTCTGTCAAGGAAATTTGCATTCCTTCTTTCATGAATAAAGGCACACCTAATGTTATGCTTAATTGTGAAATTGCATAACTAAGACTTGGCTGTGAAATATTAAGCTGTTCTGCAGCCTTGGTGTAATGCAAGGTATTTGCCATTTCAATAAAATAACGCAGTTGTTGTAAGGTCATAAAATAACACCTCTTATTAGAAATTTACCACAAAAGCACTATGCAATTATAGAGAGTCTCTATTAAATTATACAAAATAAGTATTGGACATACAAGAGAAAGATACTTAAGATTATTAATAGACCGTACTAATTGATTATGTTTTAATTTGAGAAGTATATTAACATGCGTTGTTTTTAATCCTTAATAGCTATAAGGGATTTTTATAAAAATTTTCCAAGCTTAGTGCTTTTTTTATAATTATTTTATCTCAAAAATAAAGGATTACAATGAAAAGTGAAGGGATATTTATGAATCTTCCAAAAAGTGTAACTATATGTGAAGTAGGGCTAAGAGATGGTTTGCAAAATGAACCTGCTATTTTAAAAACTGAAGATAAACGAAAATTAGCCGAAAAGCTTATAGTTGCCGGTTTTAAGGTAATTGAATTAGGTTCTTTTATGAGTCCGAAAGCAGTACCGCAAATGGCTGATACTGATAAGCTTTTTTCTTTATTGGGTTCTGTAAAAGAAGTGGAATTGCGTGCATTGATAGCAAATAAAAAAGGTGTAGAGCGTGCAATTTTCTGCGGCTGTCGTAAGGTTAAGCTCAATGTATCTGCAAGTCGAAAGCATAATTTAGCCAACATAAACATGACACCCGAAGAAAGCATTGCTGGATTTGCAGAGATTGTTGAACTTGCTTCACAGAATAATATTCAAGTATCGGGTTCCATATCAATGCCATTTGGCTCTCCTTGGGAAGGAAATATACCAATAGAATCAATTCAAAGTATAGCTGAGGCTTACTTAAATGTGGGTATAACAGAGATTTCCTTATCAGATGCTTCGGGCATGGCGGTGCCTAATCAGGTATATTCAATGTGCCTGACGATGCAACAAAAATTCCCACAAGTTAAATGGTGGCTGCATTTTCATAATACGAGAGGAATGGGTATAGCAAACATTTTTGCAGCAATGCAAACAGGAATAACTCATTTCGACTCATCATTTGCCGGATTAGGCGGTTGTCCTTTTGTGCCCGGAGCTGCTGGTAATGTTTCTTCAGAAGATATGGTACATATGCTTGACGAAATGGGCATAGAAACAGAAATAGATATAGTTAAATTAGTAGAAGTGGCAAAGGAAATACGTCAACTTGTAGGTCATGATACTGATTCGTATATACTGAGAGCAGGAAGGTCTAAGGATTTGATAAGGAAAGAATAAATGAGTCATTAAATATGAATAGAAGTAAATTATAGGATTTGCTATTAATTAAGACATATAGGAGGAAAAATATTATGAGCAGAATGAGCTCCATGGAAGAAGCTTATGCAAAGTTGGATAAAAACCAGATAGATGAAATTGAAGAAAAGTTTGCAAGAGCTGATAAGGCACAAAGAATATTTGAAAAGTGGAGTCAGGAGGATGTTGATCGAACTATAAGGGCAATTGCGTGGAAAGTTGCTAATTCCAAAACATTTAAAGAATTAGTGGATATGAGTATAGAAGAAAGCGGGATGGGTGACCCAATCAGCAGGGAAAATAAGAAGTTTAAAATCAGAGGTGTTCTTAGAGATGCCTTGCGTCAAAAAAGTGTTGGAATAATTGAGGAAATACCTGAAAAGGGTATTGTCAAATATGGTAAACCGGTAGGAGTAATTGCCTGTGTTATTCCGGCGACAAATCCGGATTTAACGCCTGCAGGCAACTCAATATATGCGCTAAAGGCACGAAATGCAATAATTTTCTCGCCTCATCCAAGGGCATTAAAAACTGGAGGGCGCACTATAGAACTTATGCGTGAAGGCTTAAGAGAGGTTGGTGCCCCCGAGGATTTGATTCAGATATTAGGGCAGGGAAAGGCAAAAATAAACAAATCTCTCTCCGAGGCATTAAATACAAAATGTGATTTGGTAATAGCTACCGGTGGCCAAGGAGTGGTAAGAAGAGCCTATCATTCCGGGACACCTGCTTATGGAGTCGGTGCCGGAAATGCAACTATGATTTGGGATGAAACTGCTAAAGAAGAATTGCATCAGGCAGCTTATAATACTATGCTTTCCAAGACTTCGGATTATGGATCGGGTTGTTCCGCTGATGGCAATATAGTAATACACGAAAGCATCTTTGAGGATGCTGTTAAGGAATTAATTAATGTAGGTGGATATTTGCTTAGTGAAGAACAGCAATTAGCAGTAAAAAAGAGCATATGGGATGAAGAATGTCACCGATTACCACAATCAGTTGCTCAATCAGCGCAAAGAATGGCAGAGCTTGCTGGATTTACGATACCTGAGGATCGAAAATTTCTGATAGCAGTAGGTACAGGCTCATATACAACGGCATATAAAGACGTGTGGTGCCGTGAAAAACTTACGACATTATTAGCGGTTCATAAATATAAAGGCGAATTCAAAAATGCAATTGACATAATAACAGCGATACATGAGGTAGGCGGGAAGGGACATAGTGTAGGCATATATTCATATAATGAAGACCATATAAACAGATTGGCGCTTGAGGCCCGTGTAGGTCGAATCATGGTGAGGCAGCCGCAATCGAAATCAAATGCGGGTGCATTTACAAACGGGATGCCAATGACTTCAAGTATAGGATGTGGGACATGGGGTGGTAATGCGACATCTGAAAATGTTCATTTACACCATTATATGAATGTTACATGGGTATCGAAAGAAATACCAGAGGATAAACCGAGTGATGAAGAGCTAT
The DNA here is from genome assembly GCA_012522255.1 of Clostridiales bacterium. Taxonomy (GTDB): domain Bacteria; phylum Bacillota; class Clostridia; order Lutisporales; family Lutisporaceae; genus JAAYKT01. The sequence continues at coordinate 9,635 of JAAYKT010000419.1, read as the reverse complement.
TTGGGGAGTTTTATGATCCTGATATGGAAATTGGTAATTAGAGGGGAGGTTATAATATGGAAAAATTGGTTTCTGAATTAATGGTTGATTATTTAGAACGTCGGGGGGTTGAATATATATTCGGCCTTTGCGGACACACTGTAATTGCCTTTTTAGACGCACTTTCCAGGAATGACAGCATAAAATATGTTTCATTCAGAAACGAACAGCTTGCAACTATGGCAGCTGATGGTTATGCCAGAATAAAGAAAAAAGCCGGGGTGGTAATGTGCCATTTAGGTCCGGGAATAGCTAATACTGTGACAGGTGTAGCCAATGCATCTTTTGATTCTATACCAATGGTGCTTATTGCCGGGGATGTTCCCAGGTACTATTACGGCAAGCACCCTCATCAGGAAGTCAACTTGCATGCTGATGCTTCTCAATATGAAATATTGAAACCCATAGTAAAAAGGGCTTGGAGGGTTGATGATCCTGAGGCAATGCCGGAAATACTGGATAAGGCTTTTCGTTTGGCTGAAAGCGGAAGACCGGGTCCGGTATTGATATCCGTACCGATGGATGTTTTCTCTGAGAGAATCGAAGATGATATTTTTAGACGTACTTATCTTGATAGTCACCAAACAGTCAAGCCTGCATTGGCCCCATCCGCGGCAAAAGCCATTGCCGAGAAATTAGTCAATGCTAAAAATCCTGTTATACATGCCGGCGGGGGTGTCTTACTGGCAAATGCATCCAAAGAACTTAAAAACCTGATTGAATTTTTGGATATACCGGTTTCGCGAACCCTTATGGGGCAAGGTTGTATCTCTGACACTCACCCTTTAATGCTTGGACAGACCGGATTCTGGGGTCTTGAGTTTACACATAAATATACAGCAAATGCAGATGTTCTGCTGGGGTTGGGTACCCGGTTTGCAGAGGCTGATAGTTCGAGCTGGTATCCTGGAGTGACTTTTGACATGGATAAGACAGAATTCCTTCAAATTGACATCGATCCAACGGAAATCGGACGGAACTATCCGGTAAGCATTGGTGCGGTGGCAGATCTCAAGGAAGCACTGAAACAGATCTTAGATGAGGTAATGAAATTATGTCCTAAAGGAATAAAAAGACCTGAGATAAGAGAAAAAATTTTAGATAGTCGAAAATATTTTAAAGAATCGAACAGGGCAATATCAGAAGATGGACGTTTTCCGATGACACCGCAACGGATATTAAAGGATGTTAAAGAAGCGATACCTGAAGATGCAGTCATATTTACTGATGTTGGTTGGAATAAAAACGGCGTGGCTCAACAATTTGATATCACCATACCGGGTACCATTCATCATAGCTCAGGCTTGGCTACCATGGGGTTTGGAGCTTCGGCTCTGCTTGGAGGCAAGCTCGCAGCTCCTGAAAAGGCTGTGTTGACACTTGTTGGTGATGGAGGCTTTGGTATAAATCCAAGCACCTTAGCAACAGCTGTGGAAAATGATATTCCAGTAATATGGATAGTTATGAATAATTCAGCTTTTGGCACTATAGCGGGTTTGGAGTATTCAAATTATAAAACAAAATTCGGCACTGTTTTCACAACTCCTGATGGCAATCCATACACTCCAAACTGGGCAGAAGTGGCAAAGGCCTATGGGGTCGAAGCAATAAAAATTAGCACGGCAGATGAGTTCAAACCTGCCTTAGAAAAGGCTTTAACAGCTAATAGACCATTTTTATTGGATGTTCCAATGGAAAATATAGGAGTACCTACACCTGGATGTTGGAACATTAATGACATCTACACACCAAAAAAGAATGTAAGATATGGGAAGATAAGAAAAAATGAAAATGGTGAATACAAAGTGCCGGACCACTCAGGTTCACATAAATAAATATCTGGGAAGGAGTGTATGAAATGTCACGTAAATTTTCGCTTGCTTACTTGACTATACCCGGTACCAATCCAGCGGAACAGATTAGTATAGCCGCTGAGGCAGGGTATGACTATGTGAGCCTGCGACCTATTCCAATGCATTTACCTAATGAACCTTTATTTCAGTTTGATAAGGATAAGAAACTATTTAATGATATAAAAAAGTCACTTGAAGAGAACCACATTCGATTATTGGATATAGAACTTGCCCGAATTAGGGAAGATTTAAGGGTAGAGGATTATGAGTCTGCTTTTGAGGCAGCAGCTAGGCTTGGTGCAACTGATGTAATTTCAAGCATCTGGACAAAAGATAAGACTTATTATTGTAGTGAGTTTGCAAAAATATGTGATCTTGCGAATAGGTATTCTTTGCGTGTGAATTTGGAATTTGTAACTTTTGCAGGTGTTGTAGATTTGGAAGATGCAATGGAAGTATTAGGTGCAGTAAACAAAGACAATGCTTTTCTTTTAATAGATACCCTGCATGCTCACAGATCAAAAGTCTCTCCAGAAGAGCTATCAAAAGTAGCACAAGATAAATTTGGATTAATACATTTATGTGATGGTCCCGCCTTTATACCCGTATTGGATGATCCGGATATGATAGGTGTTGCAAGAGAAGGAAGACTTTATCCCGGAGAAGGAAGTATTGATTTAAAAGGCATGTTATTGGCAATGCCGGAGAACCCCATATCTATAGAACTGCCAAATTCAAAGGAAATGGAACAAAGAGGGGCTTTAGGACACGCAACTCAATGTTTATTAAAAGCAAAACAATACTTTGCTGATAACGAGATAGAATAGAATATTCTTATATTGGAGTGTAATAAATTTAAAAGGGGAGGCTTATATGTCTGTTGATATTAATACCAAAATGATTACTTTATTGGGAAAACCTTTATCACAGTCGTATGCTGCAAGAATGCAAAATGCCGCGTATAGAGCAGCAGGGATCAATATGTTATATTTTTACACGGAAGTGGAAAATGATCATTTGCCTGATGTAATCAACGGAATCAAACATATGAATTTTGCGGGGTTTGCTGTAACAAAGCCGAATAAGGTGGAAGTTATGAAATATGTTGATGAAGCAGATCCATTATGTAGGAAAATGAATGCAAGTAATACAGTTGTTATAAAAGATGGGCTCTTAAAAGCTTATAATACCGACGGAATAGGATTTTATAGAGCTCTAATAGAGGAAGCCCCGGAGATTGATATTCCGAGCTCAGTGTTTTTCTGTTTCGGAGCGGGAGGCGCTGCCAGGGCTATTTGTAGTGTTCTTGCATATAAAGGTGCAAAAAGAATAATCATTGCAAGCAGAACTATGTCAAAAGTTAAAGAACTTGTTAATGATATTAATGAAAAATTTTCACCTGTTGCGGAATTAGTTGATATGACAGATTTGGCATTATTGAAAGAAAAGCTTTCTTTAGCAGATGTAATCATGAATAATACAGGGCTGGGAATGCACATAAGTATTGATAAAACTCCAATACCGAAAGAATACCTTGACTCAAGGCAATTGTGTTTCGATGCAACATATAATCCATTTAAGACGAGGTTTCTTTCGGAAGCTGAGGCGATTGGCTGTAAAACAATGAATGGCATGGGAATGTCACTTTATCAGGGAGCCGAACAGATTGAGCTATGGAGTGGTTTGGATGCCCCAATCGATGCCATGCGTCAGGAACTCCTTGATATACTATCGGGCAAAAAAGAAAAATAAAATAATACCGAGCAATGGTTATGCTTGAGAATTATAAGGGGGTAACATGATGAATGTGCTTAAACGGGTAAATGAGCATCTTGAAGAAGCATTTTTGGTGTTTTTATTGGCAACCATAACAACCATAATGGCGGCGCAGATCATCGCAAGGACTTTTTTTAGCTCTATGACATGGCCCGAAGAATTCTGCAGATATTGCTATATATGGACTGTATTCCTTTCCCTTGGTTATACAATTAAAAAGGGGAATGCTTTAAGAGTCGGTATACTTATGGATTTGCTTCCGCATAAGCTGCGTAAAGCAATAGAAATCATAACGAATATAATAATGTTAGTTCTTTTTACCATTCTGTTTAGATACTCCATAAGCTACACATCAAAACTTAAAGTAATAGGGCAGACTTCGCCGGCAATGCATATTCCAATGTGGATTATGTATATGTCCACCGTTATAGGTTTTGGTTTAGCTGGTATACGTATGATTCAGGAGATTATATTCAATATTAAAGGGTTTAATCTTGAGATAGAAACGACGTTAGAAGCAACAATAAAAGAGGCAAAAGAAGAGGTTCAAGCCACTGGAGTGAAGTTGAATGAAGAGGACAAAGCAGGGGGTGACTTTTAATGGCCTTGTGGATATTTGTGGTATTCTTAGTATCACTGGTTTTCGCCATTCCCATAACTATGAGTATGGTTTTGGGTGCTATGACACCTATTGTTTTAGGTGGAAGCGGCAGCATTCAGCAATTGATTGCTAACAGTTTTTCCGGCTCTGATACTACACCTATTTTAGCTGTACCCTTGTTTATACTTGGTGGAGTACTTATGGCAGAAGGGGGCATATCACGCAGGTTGTTTAATTTTTTCGCATATTTTGTGGGTAACCTTACAGGGGGGCTACCTTGTGCCGTTATTCTAACTTGTCTTTTCTATGGGGCTATTTCAGGGTCAGGCCCTGCTACTACTGCTGCAGTCGGATCAATGACAATACCTTTTTTAGTTGATATGGGATATGATAAAACCTGGTCGGCCGGCATGGTTGCCACAGCGGGCGGCTTGGGCGTTATTATACCGCCATCGATACCTTTTGTCTTATACTCATTAGCTACAGGCGTTTCCACAGGTGCATTATTTTTGGCCGGCGTCTTTCCGGGTATCTTAATCGGGCTTTTTATGATGGTATATGCAGTGTTTTATTGCAAGCGAAAGGGAGAAGACAAAGAAAAGATAAGAGGGAAAGTAGCTGAGTTGCGTTCAAAAGGTTTTTTGAATTTGTTTAAGGAAAGCTTTTGGGCTCTGCTGTCACCGGTAATTGTATTAGGAGGTATCTACTCAGGAAAGGTAACACCGACAGAGGCTGCGTGTATATCTGTTTTTTATTCACTTTTTGTATCTCTAATAATTTATAAATCGTTTACTGTAAAGCAGATTATTCCTTTCCTAAGGAATGCAGTAAAAACATATGCACCTTTGTGTTTTGTTCTTGCTTTTGCAATTGCCTTTGGTCGTGTTTTGGCTTTGGCTAAAGCTCCAGCTTTAATAGAAAACTTCATACTAAATAATTTCACTTCAAGCATATCTGTTTTAACAGGTATAGTGGTAATATTCTTATTGCTGGGAATGGTTATGGATACGGGTCCTGCCATTGTCATATTATCACCCATTCTACTCCCCGCGGTACAGTCAATGGGAGTAAATCCGGTGCATTTTGGTGTTATTATGGTATGTTGCTTGTCTATTGGTTTAGCCACTCCACCATTTGGACTTGACTTATTTGTAGCCGGCACTTTATCAGACATACCGCCAATGAAAGTGGCGGGTAAAGCTATGCCCTTCATATATGCGTTCGGTATAGCGTTATTTATCATTACTTATATACCTTGGTTCAGTTTAGTTTTACTTTAATATTGTTAAATAAAAAATTAAAGGGGGAAAAGAAATGAAAAGGTTACTTATCTTATTGTTGGTTCTTGTAATGGCTTTGGTGCCGGTGGGCTGTGCTAAGGAAGCACCCCCAGAGCAACCGGTGGAAGAAGAGACTCCCGGAACAGAAGAAAATGAATTTGCATCATTAGACCCCGTTGTGCTCACTGGGGCAGACAATGCGGGAGTAGGTGCTGCAGCGCAACTTTTTGGTGAACTTATTGCTAAAAAAGTTGAGGAAGTTACTGAAGGGAAAATGAAAATCGAATATTATCCTAACAGTCAACTTGGAAATGACCAGGAATTGCAGGCGCAGATGCTTGCAGGAGACATCGACTTTGTAATAGCTCAAACGGCTCAAACAGTTTCGTTTGTGCCCGAGGTTGCCATTTTTGATTTACCAATGGTATTTGCAAAATATGATGCAAAAACTATTGATTATGCTTTAAATAATAGTCCTTTTGCAAAGAAGATTAATGAAGCATATAAGGCAAAAAATATGCGTATTATGCACTACTTGCAAGGGGCTACATTTAGAGAAACAACATCAAACAAGAAAATCGAAAAACTTGATGATTTTAAAGGACTTAAAATAAGGACAATGGAAAACCAGAACCATATGGCTTTATGGAAAGCCCTGGGTGCCGCTCCTACCCCGCTTCCATGGCCTGAAGTATATGTTTCATTGCAACAGGGTTTAGTTCATGGACAAGAGAATGCAACGGATACATGTGTCGGAGCAAACTTACAGGAAGTACAAAAATATCTTATAATGACACATCATATACTGTACTGCAACCAGTTCTTAATTAATAATTCTAAATTCGAGGGTTTGGACCCGTTATACCAGGATGTTCTTCAAAAAGCGATTAAGGAAGCTGCAACTGATATTGAGGCAAAACTTGTAACAATAGATAAGGATAATAGGGATAAACTGGTAGCCGGCGAAATGGAACTTGTAGAATTCGAGGCAAGTTTTATAGATGAGGTATTAGATAAAGCAAAAGGCGTATATGAGTCAATTGGTAAAGATATAGGTCAAGATTACGTAGATGCTTTACTAGATGCACTCGAAAATGCGAAATAATTAAATTAACAGATTAAGAAAAGGCATTGCCTCAGTATAGAAGCAATGCCTTTTCTTTTTTCTAATCCATAAAATCAGACAAGAAATCTGCTATAATATAGAAGTACGATATATTACTTATTAAAGTTTACAATGAATGATAGGGCAGTGATACAAATGAAAAAAGAAGCATCGGCAATTGGGTTTATAGGTATACCTGATGATATGACTATTAAAAAGTTAGAAAAGGAATTAGGCAAACCGGTAAAGAAGATAGAGAAGAAGGGCAAGGTAATTATTTATATTGGCAGAGGACTGTTCAGAAAGAAGTATATTATACCCATCGATAAATAATGTCTAATAAATACATGTAAAAATAAAAGAGTTTATTATTTTATTGTATTTTGTAGATTTGAATTAGTAAATGCTTGCATTAGAATAGAAGTGATAAAACTGGAAAAAAACATAGATATGACCCAAGGGGTAGTATGGAAACAACTTATTGTGTATTCCATACCCCTACTATTAGGAGAAATATTTCAGCAGCTATATAATACTATTGATATCGTAATATTAGGAAATTATGTCAATGTTGATGCAATGGCGGCAGTGGCTGCCACAGATACCGTAATTAAATTGCTGATTGGTTTTTTTAATGGTATTTCCGTTGGCAGTACTGTTATAGTTGCTTTTTATTTTGGTAAAAAAGACAATAGAAAGCTGAATCAAAGCATCCACACGATTATTTATTTTTCATTTTATGTTGGACTGGCTCTCAGCGTTATCGGTTTATTGATAACAAAACCGGTATTACATTTGCTGCGTATACCTGAAGAATTAGCGCCTTTGTCTTCTACTTATATCAAGATTTATTTTATGGGATTATTGGGTTTGGTTTTATACAATACTGTAACGGGAATCTTTCGCGCTCTTGGAGATGTAAGAAGGCCTTTTTACTTTCTATTACTGTCCTCAGTTTTAAACATCGTGCTTGACCTTCTTTTTGTTATCAAATTCAAATGGGGTGTTGCGGGGGTCGCATATGCAACGATTATAGCACAGGCGTTGTCTGCTTTGCTTTGTCTAATATTGTTGTTTAAAAATACTGATGGATTCAGTTTTTCTGCAAAGTATAGCGGCATCAATAAGTCTATAATAAGAAGGGTATTGCAAGTCGGTCTTCCTATCGGTCTTCAAAGAAGTATAATATCCTTTTCCAATATCATTGTATTATCATACATAAACTTTTTCGGTGCATCGTGCTTGGCAGGTTGGGTAGTTTATAATAAGCTATATCAGTTCATAACAACAGGCGTACAGAGTATCGGCTCGACTGTTACAGTATTTGTCAGTCAGAATGAAGTTGCAAAGAAAACCGAACGTGCCCATAAAGGTGTAGTAACTGCTTTTATGATAGCCGTTATTTTTACACTTTGTCTGTCGTTAATTATATTAGTTTTTAATGATGAAATAATACTCTTGTTCGGTGATGATACGGATATGCATTTGTATGCAAGATAGTTCATAATCAGCTTTATTGTACTTCAAATTCTGCATACACCACAATCTATATATTCGGGAGCTTTACGAGGTAAAAGAAAATCTGGCATAACCACCATGTTAACAATATTTGGGCTTGTGATTTTCAGACAGTTCTATTTAATGACTATTACAAGGTTTTCTAATACGCCGTTAATTGTAGGAGCATCCTTTCCCGTAGGATGGACGGTTACCGGATTGCTGCTTTTTATTTACTATAATAAAGTAATTCAATCAAAGGAGATTATTGAAGAATAGGGCAGATACAGCGAAGGCTTTCTCTTTTAATTGTATTAAAAAGATTTGGTATAAAACTTTGAAATTATATTGTGTATGACAAATAACTCCAATAAGAGGGTTTTCTAATGATTTTTACTGATGTATTAAATAGTATCTTGAGCTTGATTTCGGTTATGGCAATCGGATACTGGCTGACAAAAAAGAATGTGTTTAACGAAGACTCGTCAACACTATTTGCAAATTTAGCCATAAATATTACTATTCCGTTTTTAGTATTTTATAATTTTATAAGTACTTTTAATCCTACGGAGTTTGAAGACTTGGGTATGGGTTTGCTATTACTATTTTTAACTTTTTTAATTAACTACTCTTTATCCATCGTTATAGCACGGATATTTAATTTGCCCAAGAATCAACATGGAATATTTGCTAACATGTTTACTCTTTCAAATACGATTTTTATTGGATTGCCTGTTAATATAGCTTTGTTTGGCGAGAAAAGCATTCCCTATGCATTATCCTATTCTATTGTTAACACTATAATATTTTGGACGATAGGTGTATATCAAATAAAAAAGGAATCTTTGAACAATGAAGTTTCCGATCATGGATTTTTTAAAAAACTTTTTACACCACCTTTAATAAGTTTATTATTATCATCTGCTTTAATTGTATCAAGAATAAGTATTCCACGCTTTATCCTTGATACAGCTAAAATGGTTGGGGGAATGACCACACCGATATCTTTGCTATATATCGGAACGGTTTTCTTCTATCTTTTGCAAAGCAGATTAAGTATTAACAAACAAATCCTATTGGTGTTGATTGGTCGTTTTATTATTTCCCCCTCAGTAGTATTTTTAGTTTTTCATTATACTAAACTGCCTGTTTTAATGAAAAAGGTATTTATAATTCAAGCTGCAATGCCTGTAATGACTCAATTGGTGATTATTGCAAAGGTATACAATACTGATGTGGATTTAGCCGCCTTGGCAATCTTTATAAGCACGATAATTGGTTTAATACTGCTTCCGGTATATATGATCATTATTAATATTTAGCAATATTAATAACTCTTAATTACTGTTTAATTTAATCTTATTTTTATAAATGAATTTTTATTTTGTAGAATAAGCTGAACCAGCATTAAAAAAGGAAGCAATATAATAGCTTACCATTTTTCTTTTTTAAAAGGATTTGCAGGTCATTATATTGAATTATAT
>JAAYKT010000418.1 GCA_012522255.1 Clostridiales bacterium | reverse complement strand
GCATAATAGACAAGGTTTCCTTGGCGGAAAAGTTGAAAAGTTTATTTCCATCCCTTTGAAGTTCCGTGAGATCATATAGTCCGGGAGAATAACTTTTCTTATATGCCTTGCTTATATCAATAACAATACCATCCTTGCCCTTTAATGAAGCAAGGATTTTGTCACTTTTATCTTTATCAAAGGTTCTTGTTTCCTTGGTTTTAGGATTCTGCCATATAAATTTAATTCCTTTGGCAATTGCGCTTATGCCATAAAATTCCCTCGGTATAAAATTTTGTATCTCTCCCTCTCTGCCTGCTACCATTGCAAGGGTAGGCGTTTGCACCCTGCCACAGGATAGTTGTGCGTTGAATTTACACGTCAATGCCCTGGTTGCATTAATGCCCACCAGCCAGTCCGCTTCAGCCCTTGCTACCGCCGAGGCGTAAAGGTTCTCGTACTCCTTGCCGCTTCTCAGTTTTGCAAAACCCTCTTTTATGGCTTTGTCGGTGACAGAGGATATCCATAGCCTTTTGATAGGCTTTCTTATCTGGGCCTTTTCTATTATCCATCTTGCCACCAATTCGCCTTCCCTACCGGCATCAGTGGCAATTACTATTTCTCCCACGTCATTTCTTTTCATCTGTTCTCTAACTATGGAATACTGCTTTGAGGTTTCCTTTATTACTATTAGCTTCAGTTCCTTGGGGAGCATGGGGAGATCTTCCAGCCTCCAGGTCGCAAACTTTTTCCCATAGACCTCGGGAGTTGCCAAAGTCACCAAATGTCCTAAAGCCCAAGTTACAATATGATTTGGCCCCTCGAAATACCCGTAATTCTTTTTGTTGCAATTCAAAACCCTTGCTATATCTCTTCCAACGGAAGGCTTTTCTGCTAATATTAGTGATTTACCCATACCTATCCTTTCTATATTCACTTTCCTACATACTATACAATTGTTTAATATATTTTTTGTAAGTCTGTTCCATTTTTGTACCTGTTACTTCCATTAAAGCGGCCATATTGCCCATTATTATCTAACCCGTCCAAAGAATTAAAATATTAGATAGATGGCTATTAATACTATAACATTTAATACAGACGATTAGAAGAACATGAAAATGGATATGGGATGTAAAATGATGCATGGGCAGCTACGTAGCCTATATGGGCTTGTTAACCTTTTCAAAATAAACCTGGGGCAAAATAATCTTAATTTCATAATCTGTGTTTTCTCTTTGCCAATATACGATAAACCTTATCATAGCTTCTTTGGGAATATAGCCCTTTTTCTCCATCTCTACAATTTGTTCAGTGAATTGTTTAGAAAACCTTAGTACTTCCTGCCCTTTCTGATCATAGCAGGAATCATCGTTAATAGTTAATATATCCCCGCAGTTCAGCCCGGATATCTGTCGTTGACAATTTAAAAAATAATCCAGCCACACATCTTTATAACCTAATTGAATAGCCAGCCTTTCAGGCTGTAAATATGTTTCATAGTCATTTATCCTTTCAATACCCTCTGTTTTTATAAAGCTGAAATAGTTTTTATTGGAATGAATTATAAGGTTATTTTTAGCCCTGGTCATGGCTACATACAATAATCTCATGTTTTCTTCTGTTATAATGTTAAAATCGTCAAGCATTATATAAACATTATCATACTGGCGCCCTTTTGCCTTGTGCATGGTTGAAACATAAATAGTTTCCGCCTTTCCAATTGAAAAGTCCTCTAATTTTGATTCTCTTATGAATATATCCAAATCGGTTTTATATTTAGTCCTTGGATTAGTTGCTTCAAAATCATTGATAAGGTTAAGGCATATATCCAAGTTAGTACTATTTCTGTATTCATCAATCAGTCTTCGCTTAGCGATGTTCCACTCATCAGGGACCATCGCATAAGACTCATCATTCTGTTTCAAGCAATCTAAAAAGTACCTGATTTCTATTAAATTGTATAAACTAAACCCATCATTTGAATGAATAAGCTTCGCCTGCAACCCACCTTGTATCAACAAACCTGCAATTTGCATTGCCTCATCATTGGTT
>JAAYKT010000417.1 GCA_012522255.1 Clostridiales bacterium | reverse complement strand
TCTCAGAGCTGTCGGGAGGAGAAAAGCAGATATTGAATCTTGCAGGAGTTATGGTTATGCAACCCAAGGTTCTGATACTTGATGAGCCCACTTCCCAACTGGATCCCATTACGGCTTCGGATTTTCTTGCAACTATAAAAAAGATAAATAACGAATTGGGGGTTACGGTCATTATGACGGAACATCGTCTGGAAGATGTGATACCTATGGCCGACCGCTTGATTGTTATGGATGATGGCAGCATTATAGCAGATGATTTGCCTGAGAAAACGGGTTTAAGATTGAGGAAAGCAGCTCACCCCATGTTTCATGCCATGACTTCTGCTATGCAGATACATGCGGGAGTTGACAAGGATTCACCTTGCCCCGTTACTATAAAGCAGGGGAAAAAGTGGATTGAGTCATTTATGAAAGATAAGGCTGTAAATAAAGAAGTTTTAATAAAAAAGAATAAAGCATTGCTAAAAGAAACAGCAATAGAGCTGAAAAAAATTTGGTTTAAATATGAAAAGGATTCTCCCGACGTGGTTAAGGATCTTACTTTGGATATTGAAAAAGGAGAGTTTTATTGTGTCTTAGGCGGCAACGGGACGGGCAAGACAACAACACTGTCTATCATAGGCGGACTACTTGGACCTTATCGGGGAAAGGTTTCCATAAATAAAGGACTTGAGGAAAAGATTGCAATGCTTCCGCAAAGGCCGCAAATCCTGTTTGTAGAGAAAACCGTGAAAGAGGATTTATATGAAATGTTTTCTGGTGCCAATATAGACGTCGAGGATAAAGACAAAAGAATAAATGGAATAGGTGAAATGATGGAGTTAGAAGATTTGCTGTCAATGCATCCCTATGATTTGAGCGGTGGGGAGCAACAAAGGGCGGCTATGGCAAAAGTTTTATTGACAGAGCCAAAAGTACTGTTATTGGATGAGCCCACCAAAGGGCTGGATAGTTTTTTTAAAGAAAAACTGGCAAAGATCATAAAGGTTTTGACTTCAAAAGGAATAACCGTTGTCATGGTATCCCATGATATAGAGTTTTGTGCAAAGTATGGCGACAGATGTTCTTTGATGTTTGACGGAAGCATTATAACAACAAACAGTGCGAGAGAATTTTTTTCCGGCAACAATTTCTATACAACGGCGGCAAATCGCATAGCGAGGGGTTTATGCCCCATGGCCGTGACAGTGGAGGATGTGATAATGTTATGCAAAAGCAGTTGAGGGATAGATCGGTAAAAAGACAAAAAATGCTGAGCATAATAATAATTACGATACTTATGCCGGCTACAATACTAATAGGCATGGTTTTTCTTAATGATAGGAAATACTATTTGATCAGCCTTCTAATCATATTGTATACTACGATACCTTTTATTACGGCATTTGAAGGCCGCAAGCCCAAAGTGAGGGAATTGGTGATTGTATCAGTATTGTCAGCTATTGCCGTCGCAGGCCGCGGTGCTTTTTTTATGTTACCACAATTCAAACCGGTGATAGCTATAATAATCATAGCAGGAGTGTGTTCTGGGGAAGAGTCGGGATTTTTAGTGGGTATTCTTACGGGGTTTGTATCCAACATTTTTTTCGGGCAAGGCCCTTGGACACCATTTCAAATGTTTTCCCTTGGAATAATAGGTTTTTTGGCAGGGCTTTTATATAAAAAAGGGATACTAAAAAACAGTAAAGTTTCTCTATGTATTTTTGGCGGTTTGACTACATTTTTCGTTTTTGGCGGGATTATGAATTTGGCTTCCTTATTGATCAGTACACAACGGTTTTCCTGGAAAGCCCTAACGGCTATTTATGTTTCAGGGTTTTGGTTTGATGTAATACATTCCACTTCAACGATTTTCTTTTTGTATTTCATATCACAACCTATGGTAGAAAAAATGGAAAGGATTAAAAACAAGTTCGGCTTTATCGATGGTTAATTAAAGGCAATGAACGGAAATTACAAAAATTAAGGATGCATTGGCAATTAACTATACTAATTATACTAAGTTGCTAATGCTTTTGTTTTTGATATTTATATCGTGATAAAGAGATAAAAAATAAAAATCACTTATTGACTGAAGTAGGATATAGTATTAAAATAACATATAGTATAGGGGGGTACCCTATGGGAAGTGGGATGTGAGAAGTGAGAAGTGAGAAGTGAGAAGTGAGATGTG
>JAAYKT010000416.1 GCA_012522255.1 Clostridiales bacterium | reverse complement strand
TCTGGTGATAATTGCCCTTACATCGGCTTTGGGCATTGCAATCAAACCTATTATCGTACCGTTGGTACATATAGTTACAGGGCCTTTATATATCCCCGGCGGTGCCGCTGCCGGCGGATTTTATATGCTCTGGATAGTATTGGGCTTGGGGATTACAAAGAAAAAAGGCACGCCGACCTTAATCGGGTTGGTACAAGCCCTTTTGGTAATAATCTCCGGTGTCTACGGCACCCATGGTGCATTAAGCATAGTTACGTATACAATCCCCGGTATATTAACTGATATTGCAGCAATCCTTCTTGGCGTTAATAAATATACTTCGGCAGGATATTTTACTATGGGGCTGACTGCCAACATTACCGGTACTTTTTTATCTTCGCTTGTTTTTTTTAGACTTCCACTCATCCCGATGCTTTTGGTTTTATGCGTGGCAGCATTGTCCGGAGGTCTTGGGGGGCTTATCGCATATAAAATAGTAAGGCAACTGGAAAAAACAGATATAATAAAGCAATGAACACTTTGTTTGTTTTTTTATTTGATAAATCAGAACAGGAGCGAATAGTATAATGAAAAATAAAAAGCTGTTGTTGGTCATAGTATTGCTGATCTCTGTCATTTCAATTTTTGGATACTTAAACGCAAGGAATATGAGTTCTAAAATTACAGATGAGGGAAATATTGCTTTTATCGTCGAAGAAAAAAACACAATACTGACTTTCGACGAAATAACATCCTTAAATAGTAAGGAATTTCGTGCCACGGAAGACACATCGACATCGGGACCTACTCCCCGCAAATATAAAGGTGTATTGTTAAAAGACGAGCTCAATAAGGCCGGCATCGATGACGAAACAATAGCAAGTTATAAAAAAACTGTAATAACGGGCTTGGATGGCTATGTTATAGCTTTGGGTACTGATGAAATTCTGCAAAAAAGAATTGTAGATTTAGCTTTTGAAAAAGTCGGCAAACCTTTGGGCACTATGAAAAGAGGCGGTAGCGGACCTTTCCAGATGATAGCTACTGCAGATATGTTTGCCCAGCGTTGGTGTAAATATGTGATTGAGGTGCGCTTGGAATGAGCACTATTATTACGGTACATAATCTTGATTTTAAATATGCCGAGGACAAACCCTCCGTACTTTCTGAAGTTAATATGGAAATTGAGGAGAACTCCATAAGGGCCATAGACGGACTTAGCGGTTGTGGCAAAACAACCTTGGCTCTGGCTTAAACAGGGGTTATTCCAAAGAGTTTGTCGGGGATAATCAGTGGGGATATTCTGATAGAAAATCAAAATATAAAGAAAATGAATCTTTCAGATATATCAAAAAAAATTGGACTTGTATTTCAGGAGGTTGATAATCAGCTTTTTTTACCGACGGTTGAAGCTGAAATAGCCTTTTCCCCCGAAAACTTTTGTCGCCCCTTTGATGAAATCGAATCTATAATAAATCAAACCCTGCTGCTTTTAGAGATAGAACACTTACGGCACAAAAATCCTTCTTTGCTTTCCGGAGGGGAGAAGCATTTGGTTGCTATGGCCGGGGTTTTGAGTATGAACCCACAGATAATAATATTGGATGAAATCATGCCAGGCCTTGATGAAAGTAATAAAAAGCTTGTAACCGATACCATAAAACATCTGCGTGACTTGGGTAAAACGATTATCTTTATTGACCACAATATTGATAATTTAATGATAGCTGATTATATATTTTTAATGAAAAACGGAAGAATTGAAGACAAGATAAAGGGGGATATGGATGACGAACATTTATACAATAAACTCACTGACTTTTTCCTATCCCAAATCTGAAACCATATTTGAAAATGTTAATATCAGCATAGAAAAAAATCAACATATAGGCCTTATCG
>JAAYKT010000415.1 GCA_012522255.1 Clostridiales bacterium | reverse complement strand
TTACAGGAACTCAGTTTAACGTAAAATCTTATCCCGGTTCCAAACAGATAGAAGTAGCTTTAAAAGAGGGAAATATTAATTTTCTCACTCACAATGTAAAAAGACCTATCTTACTTAAACCTAACGACTATCTACAATTTGATAAAAACAAAAATTCAGTAAGTCTTGACAACAGAGATATTAAAAAATACATTGCATGGCATGAAAATATAATGATCTTAGATGATACACCTATGCCGGAGGTTGCCCGTTTGCTTGAGCAGTGGTACGGGATAAAGGTTATTATTGGCAGTGAAGAAATCTTGAAATATAAATTTACAACTACATTTGACAATGAACCTCTTTTTCGAGTATTGGAACTGCTTGAGTTAAGCTCTCCTATTTCAATAAAATACAGCCCCGGTAAGCCTGATAAGGTGACAAAGAAATTATCTCAATCAATTGTAACAATAACAAAAAAAGATGCCTATGAGATACTAACCTTTTAAACTAAAAAGAAGGAGATGCGCCAACACCTCCTTCCGCGCCCCTCGCGGGACTAAAAATTTATTTAATTAAAAACATGTAAAATTATGAAAAAAATTGGAAACCTTGTGTGTCAATTTTTACTAAGACACCGAAAAAAACTGATTATCATGCGCAATACATTATTAATAGTATTGATCAGCTCTCTCCAGGTTTTTGCAGTTGACAGTTATGCACAAACAAAAAAGATAAACCTGGACCTCAAAGATGCTACTATCAAAGAGGTATTATATGCAATTGAGAAACAAAGTGAATTTTATTTTCTATTCAACAGTGAGTTAATCGATGTATCAAAAAAAGTTGATATAACAGTTCAGGAAGAAAAGGTAGCAGATATATTAATCCGGCTGTTCAAAAACAGTGATATTGACTTTTTGGTCAAAGACAGGTACATCGTATTAACTCCCGGCGACAAATCTTCCGGAGATACTTTTAATCTATTAGTACAGCAACAGGGCACTGTTAGCGGAAGAGTAACCGATAAGAATGATCAGCCCCTACCCGGTGTTACAGTTGTAGTTAAAGGAACTACGCAAGGTACAATAACCGACACAAATGGTGAATATACTCTAACAAATTTACCATCCGGTGCAACCCTGGTATTTTCATTTGTGGGAATGAGAACGCAGGAGATGATAGTTGGTCAGCAAGTTAGAATTAATGTGGTGATGGAGGAGGAAACAATAGGA
Organism: Clostridiales bacterium; assembly: GCA_012522255.1. GTDB lineage: Bacteria > Bacillota > Clostridia > Lutisporales > Lutisporaceae > JAAYKT01. The sequence goes on along the minus strand of JAAYKT010000415.1, from coordinate 1,067 downwards.
TTGGAAGAGGTTGTGGCGATTGGGTATGGAACGCAAAAAAAGAAAAATATAACGGGTGCAGTTGATATGATCACATCAGAGAGTTTAGAAGACCGTGGAATAACATCTATAGGTAAAGCATTGCAGGGAGTGATTTCAAATTTAAATATTTCCATTCCTAGTGGTGAACCTTCGACAAAGGCCATTTATAATATTAGGGGGTTTGAATCGATTACAGGCGGTAACCCTTTAATTGTAGTAGACGGTGTGCCTATGGGTGATTTGAATGATGTCAACCCAAATCAAATAGCTGAGATATCTGTTTTAAAAGATGCTGGATCTGCAGCTATTTATGGTGCAAGGGGGGCTTTTGGAATAATTCTTATTGAAACAAAAAATGCAAAAGAAAGAAAATTTAGTGTTGATTTTTCTATGGAGCATTCTACAGAAAAGCCGATTTGGCTTACTGACCCTTTGGATAATCCTTATGAGTATGGATTACAGATGAATGAAGCATACCTAGCTAACAATGCTCAACCTTTATTCAACGAACGACAGTTAGAAGGTGCAAAAAAATGGTGGGAGAATCCTATACCTGAAAATGCATGGATAGTTGATGGAACTATTCTAAAATACGTTGGAAATGCATATCATCAGAATAGGTTGCTGAGAGATTTTATCCCTAAGCATAATTATAGTTTATCCGTTTCAGGAACCGCAGAAAAATTCAAATATTATACAAGTGTTGATATGAGACATGACGAGGGAGTAACAAAATTTAAACCTGAAAAGGTTGACCGGCTGAATTTCTTGATAAAAACTGAATTTTCACCCTCTGATTGGTTTAATTTAAGGCAGAAAATTTCTTTCAATCATAGTTTGATAGATAAACCCCATGCTTCACGAAGTTATAGTGATATGGTAGATAAGCATGGTCCTATGATACCACCGGAATTTCCAAATCCAAAAATTTTTGAGGATCAATTAACTGAAGAACTTCGCAATAAACATGATTATTCGAAGTATGAAGGCATGTGGATTTACGAAAGGACCTTTGCACCTTATCACCTGCTAGGAGCACGTGATGA
>JAAYKT010000414.1 GCA_012522255.1 Clostridiales bacterium | reverse complement strand
TTAAATAAGCGATTTCCCGACTACATACTACCCGATACCAATATGCTGTATCTTCCTAAAGATAATAAAAGCGCCAACACCAAAAAAGAAATAATGCAAAATATTAAAGTGTTGGATGAAACATTAAAAAGTTTTAATGTAAATGCAAACGTAACCCAGGTAAGTATCGGGCCTTCAATCACAAGATATGAATTACAGCTGAGCCCCGGGGTAAAGGTCAGTAAAATAGTAAACTTAGCTGACGATATATCATTGAGTTTAGCATCACAGGGAGTAAGAATAGAAGCACCCATACCTGGAAAAGCTGCGGTGGGAATTGAAGTTCCAAATAAAGAAATAACAAATGTATACTTAAAAGAAGTGCTTGACTCCAATGAATTTAAAAAAAGCAATTCAAAAATATCTTTTGCACTGGGCAGGGATGTTACCGGCTCAAACATCATTGCAGATATTGGAGAAATGCCACATTTGTTGATTGCCGGGTCTACGGGTTCGGGAAAAAGCGTATGTATAAATTCTTTGATTTCAAGTATTTTATTCAAGGCAAATCCCGATGAAGTTAAAATGCTGTTGATAGATCCAAAGGTTGTAGAATTAAGTGTATATGATGGGATACCGCACTTAATTGTACCAGTGGTTACGGATCCCAAAAAGGCTGCAGGCGCCCTCAATTGGGCTGTACAGGAAATGACTGAAAGATATAAAATGTTTGCCGGTAAAAACGTCAGAGATATCATGGGATATAATAATTCGTGTATAATTGAAGAAGATAAACTTCCTCAAATTATAGTAATAATAGATGAATTATCAGACTTAATGATGATTGCTCCAAGCGAAGTGGAAGATGCTATTTGCAGATTGGCACAGATGGCCAGGGCAGCGGGGCTGCACCTTGTTGTGGCAACCCAAAGGCCATCAGTTGATGTTATAACAGGATTGATAAAAGCCAACATACCATCAAGGATTTCGTTTGCCGTATCTTCTCAAACTGACTCAAGAACCATACTTGACATGGGAGGAGCGGAAAAACTTTTGGGTAAAGGCGATATGTTATATTATCCCGTGGGAGAATCCAAACCCATAAGGGTTCAGGGTTCTTTTATCAGTCAAAAAGAAATTGAAACTTTAGTGGCCTATATAAAAGAACAGGCATCTCCAAACTACATTGACGGTGTGATAATAGAATCAAAATTAGGTTCTTCTGACAGTGACAGCACCGACGAACTGATGGAAGATGCAATTAACTTAGTATTAGAGACGGGACAAGCATCAATCTCCATATTGCAAAGGCGGTTAAGGATCGGTTATAACCGAGCCGCAAGAATAATTGACCAAATGGAGGAACGTAGAATTATCGGAGGTTTCGAGGGCAGCAAACCAAGAAAAGTGTTAATCAGTAAGGAACAATGGGAAGAAATGTCGTAAAACCGAATAAATGATGCCATTATTAAGAATAATGTACTATATTGATGATAATAGACTCAAATGGCTGAATACGGCTGTATTTATTGCCCAGGAAATTATAGTACAAATGGTGAGAAAATGAAAGCTATTTATCACTTTAATAGTTTATAGTTGTATTGTTAAACTACATAAAGTGAGGAAATAATGACATGGTGTATAAACAGATTTTAGTTTAGGAAAAAACCAGGGCTTTTTAAAAATAAATTAACATTAGGGAAAAGGGAGAAAAATGAATATTGCAAACAAAATAACTTTACTGAGAATACTCTTGATACCCATATTTATAATTTTTTTAATGATAAATAAACCATATTTCAGGGAAATAGCATTAATAATTTTTATAATTGCCTCTTTGACCGATAAACTTGACGGGTACTACGCAAGAAAACTTAATCTGATTACGGACTTGGGGAAATTTATGGACCCCTTGGCGGATAAACTTTTAGTTACAAGTGCACTGCTTATGTTCATACAATTAGGTGAAATTAAAGCATGGATTGTATTTATGATTTTAGCCCGTGAATTTGCGGTAACCGGCTTAAGAGCAATTGCAGCAAATAATGATATAGTTATTGCAGCCAGCATTTTAGGTAAACTAAAAACAACAATCCAAAAAATAACTATCATTGTTTTGCTGTTAAATAATTTCCCGTTTAATTTAATAGGTTTAAGAATGGATACAATACTCATATATCTTTCATTGGTTATTACAACTGCTTCGGGCATTGATTATTTTTTAAAGAATCCTAAAGTATTTACCAATCAATATTTAAATTGGAGGTTGCATAATGATATGCTAAATAATATCGACAGGTACAGAGTTATTGTTGGGTGACATTATTAATACAAATGCACAATATTTGTCTCAAAAGCTGTCTTATCTGGGTCTTAATGTTTATTATCAAAGTGTTGTCGGTGATAATATGGAAAGATTGGTTGATCAAATAAACCTGGCAAGAAGCAGAGCAGATATAGTAATCACTACAGGAGGTTTGGGCCCCACCGATGATGATATAACTAAAGCGGGGTTATGCAATGCATTAAAAATTGATTTGGTTTTACAAAATAGGTTGGCAGAAAGAATAAAAAACTACTTTAATAAGTTAGGCACAAAAATGCCGGAAATAAACCTGAGGCAAGCTTATGTGCCGCAAGGCGGTAAAACTTTGGAAAACAATAATGGCAGTGCTCCGGGCATTATATATGAAGATGATAAAAATATTTTTATACTCCTTCCGGGGCCCCCCAATGAAATGATACCCATGTTTGACAGCTTGGTTTTTCCGTATCTTAAAAAGAAGTCACATAGTATAATAAAATCAAGAACTATAAAGGTAACCAATATAAGTGAATCCAAATTGCAAGAAATGCTTCAAAGCATTATAGATAAGCAAAAAAATCCGACAGTTGCCTTGTATGCAAAGTCAGGGGAAATAGATATCCGGGTAACCGCAAAAACCGAAAATCCTGAGGAAGCAGACCCTCTGATAAATGATATGATAAAAAATATTAAGGCAATACTGGGGGATATGATATTCGGTTATGATGATGATACATTGGAATACGTTGTCAACAGCTTACTCCGAAAAAACAACAAAACCGTTAGCATTGCCGAGTCATGCACGGGTGGTCTTGTTTCAAGCAGGCTTACTGATATACCGGGTGCATCCGAAAGCTTGATGAATTCCTTAATATGCTATAGTAATGATGCAAAAGCAAGACTTCTTGGTGTTAAAGAGGAAACATTAAGGAAATACGGAGCAGTCAGCAAAGAAACAGCGGAAGAAATGGCACTAAGGATCAAGGATATTTCAAAAACCGATATAGGTTTGTCGATTACAGGAATAGCCGGACCTGATGGCGGCACTGAAGAAAAACCCGTTGGCCTATGTTTTATTGGATGGTCTTATTTAGATAAGGTGTATACGCAAAAATGCTTGTTTAATGGAAGCAGAACAAAAAACAAATTCAGGGCATCAACTAAAGCATTGGATCTTTTAAGGCTATTTTTAATTAAATTGTAGTTGCTGTACATATGTTGTTTGCTTAATGCTTTTAATGTTAGTAATATTAGTATTTGATAGAGATTAATTTGTAAAAAAGCTTAAGGTCTGTTAGCGAAATGGTGGAAAAGCCCTGTAACTCGGCAATCGCGTCAAATACAATAATCTGCTATTATGGATTAGCTATAGTATGTCAGAAACGGATTGGAAAAGTGGTCTTAGTTTTATTATTAATTTGACTTATTTATGAAACTTATATATAATTAAAACAAACAGAACAAATGTTCGATGGAAAGGGGTGTAGCAGTTAAACTGCATTATATTTATGAATGATAAGAAAAAGGCGTTGGAACTGGCTATAGGCCAGGTAGAAAGGCAGTTTGGCAAAGGTTCCATAATGAAACTCGGGGAAAACGCAAAGCTGAATATAGAGTATATCTCAACAGGTTCCTTAGACTTGGACGTAGCCTTGGGAATTGGAGGTGTACCGAGAGGCAGGGTAGTAGAAGTATATGGCCCTGAATCATCAGGTAAAACTACCGTTGCTTTACATATGATTGCGGAAGCGCAAAAAAACGGCGGTGAAGCAGCCTTTATTGATGCAGAACATGCATTAGACCCGATATATGCCAAAAGAATAGGTGTGGACATTGATAATTTAATTGTTTCTCAGCCTGATACGGGAGAACAAGCCCTTGAAATTTGTGAAACCCTGGTAAGAAGCGGCGCTATAGATATAGTCGTTATAGACTCCGTAGCTGCTCTGGTGCCAAAGGCTGAAATAGATGGAGAAATGGGAGATACCCATGTAGGCCTCCAGGCACGGTTAATGTCACAAGCTTTAAGAAAACTGGCAGGTGTCATCAGCAAATCGAAGACAACGGCAGTATTTATCAATCAACTTAGGGAAAAAGTAGGAATTATGTTTGGGAACCCTGAAGTTACACCCGGCGGTAGAGCCTTAAAATTTTATTCATCTGTAAGATTAGATGTCAGAAGGATTGACAGTATTAAAATAGGCAATGACATTATAGGGAACAGAACCAGGGTTAAAGTAGTAAAAAACAAAGTAGCACCCCCTTTTAAACAGGCGGAATTTGATATTATATATGGAGAAGGCATATCTAAAGAAGGAAATATATTAGATGTCGCTGTAAACAATGATATTATACT
>JAAYKT010000049.1 GCA_012522255.1 Clostridiales bacterium | reverse complement strand
TCTGATAGCAGCGTAGATATCAATCAGCTAAAATTTATTAAAGCTGAGGCATATAGAAAACTTGTAAAATACGATAATTATTTTGATATTATTAAAGGATTGGATTTAGATAAAATATATCCATACAGGCTTAAATATAAGGTATTCTCAGATATTGATGAAGTAATAGGTGGAGATATAAACGATACTAATTTGTCTGCAATTATGAAATCAATACAAGATGATTTAAACTACAGCAATGAGTTCTTTAACAGATGGATTATATACAATAAAAAAGATTATTCCAGTATAAATGAGACAATCGAAATTGATGAAACTAAGGAAACAAAGGAAAACATAATTAATAAGCTAAAGACTTCTGATATGATTAATAAAATAATTGTGTTTGCAGAAAAAAATAAAATCGTTTATTTTGTTGCTATGGCATTAGTATTCTTAATAGGTTTGTTAATAGGAAAATATTATAAAAAGAAAAGAGACCGTGCCCCTTATTATACATTCAGAAGATAAGAAGTTTAAACAGGAGGCGGTGTCGTTGGACAAATATACAAAAGCTGCAAATATTATCAAAAATAGTGGTAGGATAGTTGTACTCACGGGTGCAGGTATATCCACTGAGAGCGGTATACCGGATTTTAGAAGCCCTGATACAGGGCTTTGGGGTAAAATAGATCCTATGGAGGCTTTATCCACGGACGTATTGTTTAATAATCCTCAGAAATTTTATGCTACAGGTTTTAAAATAATTACATCCATGAATGATGCACTGCCAAACAAGGCTCATAAAATATTAGCACAAATGGAGGAAAAGGGAATTGTTCGGCTTATTATTACACAAAATATTGATAATCTTCATTTTCGCGCAGGTTCAAAAAAGGTATATGAAGTTCATGGTAATTCAAGAAGCTTTAATTGTATGAAATGTGGCAAGGTATACCCCGTTGATAAAATAGAAATGAAAATAGAAGAGAAAGAAATACCTCCAAAATGCAGTTGTGGCGGTATATTAAGACCGAATGTAGTAATGTTTGGTGATATGTTGCCGGATTGCTTTTATAAAGGTGTGGAGGAAGTACAAACAGCGGATTTGCTAATTGCCATAGGCACAAGTCTGACAGTGTATCCTGTTTCACAGTTAGCGGAAATGTGCAGAAAATTGATGATCATTAACTTTACTGCTACGGCATTTGATTATAGAAGTGAAATAGTGATAAACGAAAAAATTTCGGAAGCATTGAAGAAAATATATAAAATTCTTGATGCCTAAAAAAACACAAACAAAAAAGATAATACTAAAAAATATATTTGAAAGGTATTTGACTTAGTTTTCAACTGAGCCAACAGGAAATGAATGAAAGATATTCTTATAAGAGGTACAAGTGATGAAGGCAGTATAAGATTTTTTTGTGCTGCTACATCTAATTTGACAGAGGAAGCAAGAAGAATTCACAACACAACACCTGTAGCCACAGCAGCCTTAGGAAGAATGCTTACAGCCGGCAGTATTATGGGGGCAATGTTAAAAAATCAGAAAGACAGTCTAACATTACAAATAAACGGAAAAGGCCCTGCCGGAACAATCTTGATTGTATCGGATCAGACATCAAAAGTCAGAGGATATATATCTAACCCGAATATTAATTTACCTTTAAATGATAAAGGTAAATTAGATGTAGGTGGTGCCGTCGGTACTGATGGTGCTTTTACCGTAATAAAAGATCTGGGTCTTAAGGAGCCATATATAGGTAAAACACCTATTATAAATGGTGAAGTTGCTGAAGATATTACTTCATACTTTGCCGTTTCCGAGCAAACACCGTCCGCTGTTGGTCTGGGAGTAAGGGTTGGGGTGGATGCTCATGTGGAATCGGCAGGAGGTTTTATAGTGCAGCTTATGCCTGAAGCCAATGAAAAAATAGCAATTTTGGCTGAAGAAAATGTTAGGGGTATTAAATCAGTTACGGAAATCATTTATTACGAAGGAATAGATGGATTATTAAATAGGCTCACCAAAGGAATTGAATATGTGATTCATGATAAAAAAGAGATCCGTTATGAATGCAACTGCAGTGAGGACAGAATAGAAAAGGCGCTGATAAGTTTAGGTGAAAAAGATATGAATGAAATGATCAAAGAGGATGGACAGGCAGAAATACTCTGTCATTTTTGCAATAAAAAATATAAATTCGATAAAGATGCTTTGATTTCTATTTTGGAAAAGGCAAAACAGTCTTAACTTGGGTTTTAATGTTTGTCATGGAAAAGTGAGCCAATTAAATAATGTGAAATCAGTAAATTTCAGACCATAATTTGCATATTTTAAAACTTTTATTCCTTGACTTTAGATATATGCTGTTGTATACTAAATCTTGTCGTTAGACTTTACGGGCGCATAGCTCAGCTGGGAGAGCACCTGCCTTACAAGCAGGGGGTCATAGGTTCAAGCCCTATTGTGCCCACCATCATAATATCAGGCCCAGTAGTTCAGTTGGTTAGAATGCCAGCCTGTCACGCTGGAGGTCGACGGTTCGAGCCCGTTCTGGGTCGCCATTTAGGCCTTGGTAGCTCAGTCGGTAGAGCAGAGGACTGAAAATCCTCGTGCCGGCGGTTCGATTCCGCCCTGAGGCACCATTTGTAATTAAAGGTAGTTAATATACTAGGCCACATCCCACAC
>JAAYKT010000413.1 GCA_012522255.1 Clostridiales bacterium | reverse complement strand
TATATTCTTTGGCAGTCTTCGCTGTATGTTATATTTTGATTTTCCCGATTGTAAGAGTTACAGAGGTTAAAAAATAAGAAAAGGCATAGAAATATCTTGTAAATATTCATCGTCGGTTTTATAATAAATTTGTGGGGAATTAGCTCAGCAGGTTAGAGTGCTACGCTCACATCGTAGAGGTCGTAGGTTCGAGCCCTATATTCCCCACCAAATTTTTTGGGGGGGGTATAGCGCAGTCGGGAGCGCGTCTGCTTCGCATGTAGAAGGCCGGGGGTTCGAATCCCCCTATCTCCACCAATTTTTGTAAAAACCACTCAATTAGCAGGAGTTATTATGCTTCTGTAAAAAGAATTAAGGGGATTCGAACGGGTGGAAAAAGCAGACGCGACCAAAGGAGCGTTTGCCCACCCCGGCCTGAGAGAGAGCGGTAGCTCTCGGCGGGAATCCCCCTATCTCCACCAATTGTAAGAAAATGTCATCTGAAAGATGGCATTTTTTAATAGTATGGATAGTATAAGGTTTCTACGGTAAATATTATTATGATATGATAAATATAGTAAACAGGTAGAAAATATTCTTGATATTTGATAGTATAATTATACCAAGAAAAAAGGAGTGCATGTGAGGATGGATAGCATTGAGTCAATAGCCTTTGATGTTTTAAATGGATATCCCATTAAACGAGCGGCATTCTTTGGTTCCGCTGCACGTGGCGATATGACAGCTGGAAGCGATATTGATATGTTAATTGAATTTTTACCTGATACCCGTGGGATTTTGTTTTTTAGTTTGCAAGCGGATTTAGAAGAGGCTTTTAATAGGCCGGTGGATTTGATAACATTTGATGCATTACAGTTTGAGGCAAAAGAGGGTTTTAAAAAAAATGTTTTACGGGATGTGAGGATAATATATGAGCGAAAGAGTTAAATCTGTATTGGAACATATGTTAGAAGATGCAAGGGATATAATTACGTTTTCACAATCTGTTAAATCTTTAGAAGAATTACGAAAAAATTCTTTGATTAAAAAAGGAATTGCCATGTCTCTACTCAACATTGGTGAATTGGCAAGTAAACTGCCTAGTGAATTTATTAACGAACATCCACAAATTCCTTGGCGCTCTATGATTGGAATGCGGAATTTTGCTGCACATGGGTATCATATTATAAATTTGGAAATTGTTTGGGATACTGCCCAAACCTCTATTCCGGAATTAAAAGATTTCATAGAAAAGCTACTAATAGAAATGAATATTTCTTGACGGATAGCCATAAATAAGAATAATTGACATAACTGTATATTTCTTGATTAGTTAAAATAGTTTGCTATACTAAATGTAGATTAGGGGCATAGCATAGCGAAATGAAGTGGGGATTTAAGTGAATGAAAAAGGAATAAATTTAGCTGGATATTATAAACAAAAATATCCACTGACATTTGTAAAAAATGGCACTGTGGGTGATCCGCTTTTAGCTAAACGCTATGATTCTGCGTGGAGACTGGCTAGGGAAATTGCTTTAATTTTAAAAGAAAAGTATAACGCAAAAAAGTGCTGGTATTTGGCTCTTTTTTTAAAATATAGGTTTATTTAGTAACGTTTAATAGGATCAAATAACCTTGGCGATTTAATTATAATAATTCTAAAACGGGGTACATCCCCGTTTTTTTTTGCAAAAATTTCGGCCCAGCGAACTTCCAATTTTTTTCAGCAATACATAATTTGTTTTAAGTAAAACTATTACTGTGAATAAAATATTTGTTCAAGGAGACTTATGAATGAAAAAGAAAACGACTCTTTTTTTTATTTCATTAATGTTATTTTTAAGTTTCTTCACAATGCAAACCATAACCGATACGGAGACTAAGATAGATATTGAGGTTTTAAACAAAAGGATACAAGAGATATACAACATTAAATGTAAGTGTCAGATGGTTGGAGATTGGAAGGATCTAAAACAGCATTATGATGTATCAAGAAAATATGCTCAGTGGTCTTTTGAGCATGAGGCAAAAAGGATCAAATACTTAAATGACTGGTCAAGGGACCGTGGGATTAAATTCACAAATATAAGGTCCGAAGTAGATTTAAAAAAAGTTAGGGATAAAGGTGAAATGCAACTTTTATCCTTAGAGGAAACCTATCATTTTGATTATATATACGAAGATGATTTAGATAAAAAGATTAATAGTTTTAAGGTTTTTTTAAAGCATAGCGTTGGTTTAGTAAACAAGGATGGTAAATGGTTGATAACCAGGGATTGGTATTCGGATTGTTTTGAAAATGCATTAGATTCATACAGCGGTATTCATATCGGAATGCCGGGAATTACTGAGACAGATGAATTAGAGACCGCCGATATTATAAAAGAAAGCAGCTTTCAAAAATACAACAGGCAAAAAGCAGCCGAGTACGCCGACAAATATTGGGTTAACTATAATACCAAATATAAAAATTGCAACGGCATAGGCGGTGATTGCACTAATTATGTGTCCCAGTGCTTAGGAGATAAAGAAGAGGGGGGTGGCATTGCTTTTGATGGTAGCTGGTTTTGTGTTTATCCCAAACATGGGAGAGCTGAAGGCAGCAAGGCTTTTGTAAACACCGATGCTTTTAAAGGTTATTTGGTATATAGCGGCAGGGGCAGGGTTATAAAGAGGGGGGATTTTAAGGAAGTTTCCAAACCTACTGATGATAGTGCTATAGGTGCAGCAGGGAAACTGCAGATAGGCGATTTGATTTGCTATGAGGAGAAAGGGCAAATAGATCATTTTTCCATTATCACTGAACTGGATTCCATGGGTTATCCCATGATTAATTCCCATACGGTAGAGCGATACCACGTGCCTTTTGATTTGGGATGGCAGGGAAAGCATATAAAATTTCACCTAATACGGATAACGTATTGATTGGAAGCAAACAATTGTAGGGGCAAACGACCCTGTTTGCCCGTGCATCGTAGGAAAGCTGCAATTTTATAATATTTTTGGTGTTGTTGTAAAT
>JAAYKT010000412.1 GCA_012522255.1 Clostridiales bacterium | reverse complement strand
GAGATTTTTTTCTTTGTCTATAATCTAATCATTTATTGTGTTATTCTATAAAAAAGGAAATTAATTTCCATAATATAAGCAATACAATACAACATTAGAAGTTTTCAATATTCATTAAAATTAATTGTATCTTTACGTTAAATGATCATGGTTTTATAAAAGTGTGGGGGGATAGCGAAATGTATAAAAGCCACAGAAAAGTTTCAATTTTATTGATTCTTGCTTTAATATTATCTGTTTGTTTTTTTCAAGGTTATGCCATAGGGGAAGAAAAATTTGAAAAATTTAGTGGTGGAGATGGGACAGAGGAAAAACCTTTTTTGATTTCTAATGTAAAAGATTTAATGGATTTATCAGAGGTATTTTTGTCGGATAACGGTTATAAGAGTGATTACTTTCAAATAACCGGGGATATAGATTTAGGTGAAAATATATGGACACCTATATGCTCTGGACAGGACGGTTTCAAAGGTGTGTTTGACGGCAGAGGCAAGAATATAACTATAAGAAATATGGCGGATGGAAAATATTTAGGGCTTTTTGGCAAAGTGGATCAGGATGCTATTATAAAAAACCTTTCGGTAACAGGAATAATCAATAAAAGAGTGAGGAGCACGGATAATATTTATTTTGGACTTGTCGCTTCAAACTGTGAAGGTACGGTAGTTGATTGCAAAACCAAAGGAAATATCAATTTGGATATTGAGTCATTACAGGAGATTTTTGTTGGTGGTGCTATAGGCTTTGGCAGAGGTAGTTTTAATAATATCAAAAATGAGGCATCGATTTATTTGAATGCCTCAGGTAAAAGCTATATTTATTTAGGTGGAGTGCTGGGGCAAAGCCACAATCATACGACAGAATTATCCTATATGACAAACACGGGTACAATAACAGGGATTGTTGACGGAATGATAAGGGCCGGAGGAATAGCAGGGGTACATGGGTTTGGTCCCCAGCTGTATAGTGTATTAAACCAAGGGGATATAAAAATAGAGGTAAGAGGATTATCCGGTAATGAAGGACATGCATCTGCCGGCGGCATTGTGGGAGAGCTGAGAAACTCAAATTTAGATAAAGCGGTCAATAAAGGAAGAGTTTTTATTAGTTTTCCATCCAGTATAAAAAAACAAAAAGTAGAAGTAGCAGCGGGAGGACTAATAGGTATTGGTGAGCATTGCAAAGTAACCAATGGCGGCAATGAAGGCAATATAGAAGGGAGAGACGGAGGGATACACTATACTGCAGGGATAATAGCTGCCGATGGGCGGGAAGCATATATTGCTAATGTATACAATAGGGGAAATGTTTATAGTATTTCACCTATCAAAGATTCTGAACTGTATACATCGGGAATAGTAGGAAATTTAACAACGGCAGATAATTTTTATAACAGCGGCAGTGTCAAACGAAAGGAAGGAGCTCTAAAAGAAGTAGACAGTGAAGCTTTTACCAATATCAGACCCGGTGAAAATACAAAGTCCATGAATTACGGATATTGGCAAAAGGGCATACTACCTTTTCCTCTTTTAATTAAAGAACAGCCTACAACATCATCTTTTAACCCGGATAACGGTAGACTATCACGAAATGTTAATATTAGTGGCAAAGCATATAATGATATCACAGAAGCTCTAAATGTTTGGGTTAACATTCAGAGTGGAGAGTATTTGAAATGGTACGGTACAGGAATTCCGACTTTTTCCGATGGCACCATAAAAAGCCTTTTTGGATATCGCAATAAAAGAGATGACAAATGGCTAAATGCATCGGACTGGGCAATAGAATGGTTGGATAAAGCAGATGTGTTGAATATAATACCGGAATTGCTTTTAAATAAAGATATGACAAAAGGAATCACAAGAAGAGAATTCAGTGCCCTTTCCGTAATGCTATATGAACATTTAAGCGGGGAAAAGATAAAAAAAACAGGGGAATCACCTTTTGCGGATATAGATGACGAATATGTGACCAAGGCATACAATCTTGGAATAGTCACGGGCGTGGGGGATGGGCTTTTCGCTCCAAATGAGATTTTGACAAGAGAGCAAGCCAGTACAATGCTTGGCAGAGTGTATGAGAAGATATATGATGCGCCTTTGGACATTGAGGGAGTAGAAAGATTTGCTGATGATGGTTCTATAAGCCCTTGGGCAAAGAATGCCGTTTACTTCATGGCAAAATCAGGGATTTTAAACGGTATAGGAAATAATATTTTTGCACCGAAATATGAAGAAGGCCGTGGAGAAAACTATGGCAGGGCAACAAGAGAGCAAGCTTTTAAAATTGCTGTGGGTATGATGGAAGCTGGTTATTGACAGTTTACTGATTCGGAAGATTAAAAAAATCCTTGGCTCGGAAGAGCCATACACAAACTATTCGACACTACCCATAGTTTCTAACACAGCCATCTTACATAATGAGAGGAGACCGCAGTCTCCTCTCATTATGCACAGATTATTTTAAATATAATCGATTTAAAGTTTCTTCAGTTGGCGAGCCGGTTTTTATATCCCAGCCCATACTTTCATAAAATTCATCCAGCATTATTTCTTCATTTGCAACATGACCTTTGCCGAGACCATCGGGAGCCGGCTCTGTTCTTAGTCTTATGGGTAACTTTTCATCTTTTCTGCTAAAACCTTCTCTTTCGTTAAAAAGTCTTTCCAGGTTAATTACTCTCTCAGCCGCTTCCATCATTTCTTCAAAGGTTTTGTTTTCTCCCGTCGCTGCATTATAAAGTTCCGTCCAAGTATGGCCTTTGACTGCAAGCGTTATGCTGGCAAAAAGACATACCCCTAAAAGATTTGTCATCATTGAAAGCTCCATAAAGGGCTTTACCCACCATTTATTCTCATCTTCAAAAGGAGACACTTTTTCGTTGATTCCCAGTTCCGGTTCTATATACCCGAAGGCATCTATTACTGAGGCATAAGGCCTTAAATGATCCGCACCTCTCGCAGAAATAAGGTGGGACAGGGATTCGCCTTTACTGGCTCTGACTCCGCAGGATGCAAGCTCCATGCCTTTTACTGTAAATATATATTTTTCCGCTTCTTCTCCTATGGTTTTTGCCGCTCTTAACGAGCCATTAGCTAATATATTGCCATATCCTTCTCTTTTTGCAATCATTTCAATCATTTTTAATAAGGAATTAGAATTTCCAAAGGATAGATCAATTCCGCCTGTTGTCTCTTTATCAATTAATCCTTTTTCATACCATTCCATAGCAGAGGCTATAGTTTGCCCTACTGAGATTGTATCAAGACCCATTGCATCGCACATAAAATTACCTTTAGTAATTGCGTTTAAATCATCAATATAGCATTTGGAGCCAAAAGCACCTATAGTTTCATACTCCGGGCCCGCACCGACATCCCCTTTAAACTCACCCTCAAGGATTTCTACTTCTCTTCCGCATGCTATAGGGCAGCCAAAACAGGCCCATGGTTTAACTTTTAAGGTTTCATGATATGCAGCATGACCAAGTTTATCCATCCTGTCAAAAGTGGTATATTGCCAATTTTTTGTAGGTAAAAGCCCCAAAGCATTTATGGAATCAGTGAAGGAAGAAGTACCGAATGGCTTTAACTCTTCTCTTACAAAGGCTTCATCATCCAATTCTTTTCGTGCTTGTTTTGCGAACTCATCCATTTTATCTCTATCTGCTACTTCTATTTTATTTGCACTATAGACAGCAACAGCTTTCAGGTTTTTGCTGCCCATAATTGCACCGGGAGACCCTCGCCCTGCAGCCCTACTTTTATCAATCATTATGGCGGACATTAATACTAAGTTTTCACCTGCCGGGCCAATGTTTGCAATTCTGACTCTCGGATTGTCCAATTCTGCTCTTATTTTATCTTCCGTATAAGTTACGTCCTTACCCCATAAATGTGCGGCATCCTTGAATTCCACTTTGTCATCATTTATATAGAGATATACAGGGGTTTCGCTTTTTCCTTTGATGACCACAGCGTCCCAGCCTGAGCGTTTAATCATAGGTGTAAAATGCCCTCCGGAGTTACTAAGCCCGATGGTGCCGGTCAGAGGGGATTTGAAACCTACACATAGTCGTCCGGAACAAGGTGCTTTCGTACCAGTCAGAGGCCCTGCCGCAAAGATAAGCAGGTTTTTCTCATCAAAAGGATCCATCCCCGGCTCCATTTCGTCATAGAGTATTTTAGCAGCCAACCCTTCACCGCCAATATATAAGTTCTTCCACTCCTCGCTAATCTCCATGACTTTGGTAGTTTTGTCCGTCAGATTAACTCTCAGAATTTTACCTGTGATAGTGTTCATAGTGACCCTCCTTTAATATTATATTTGCATGTATTTATTTATAAGGATATTAATCCTACAGCTGATATCCTTACAAGCCTATAATTGAAAACAAAAAAGGAATTTTCTCAATCCAAGATAAGAGAAAACCCCTTTGCAATATTGGCAGGCTAAAAAATTACTTTTTTACCCTAACGTTTTATATTTCCTTGATAAGAATAATTTATGCTGGAAACATAAAATCGGAGTACTATTTTATTAGGAATATAGTAACATATTTTACCTAAATCGGCAAATTTATTTTACATAGAAAAAGTTCTTTGTTGTAAATAATACCCTCATCTATATGGGTGTTGTACCAAAAATAAAAGTTTCCTGAAACGGTGAGAATTGAAACAATACCACAATAAGTGTATACTAAAACAACAACATGAAAAGGATGTATCAAGGGTTACTACATGATTGATATATTACAAAAAAAACTAAATAAAAAAGATATAAGAAGAAAACGTGGTGGGGTTTCCGGGTTACTTAAACAAAATTCTAAAAACATTCTAAATGATAATATAAATAAAAGGGCTACGGTTATGGTTAATGATAATGATAATGATAATAATGGTAGCTTTATTGATGATAAAGGAAGGATTTATTCTAAATACTGTGTGCCATTGTCTTTGTTAAAAAAATGATATGGTGCCAGGCACGACAGTTAGACAGTTATTACGATTCTCGGCTATGCCTCTATCTTTAGAAGAGCGAGGGATTTATGGAAACGGTTTTCGCCATAGATTGGGTCATCATTCCATTGGGCGGGATGTTCACGAATATCCGTATCTTATGCCGGGTTATAAGGAATTATTAAAAAAGAATATGACTTTTACTGTTGAACCTTCCATCATTATTGATGATAAGCTTCTTATCAGAGTTGAGGATGTAGTGGTTGTGGGCGACAGCGGCGGGGTAACGCTTAGCAAGTATTCCAAGGATATAATCGTAATCTGACAAATGCGAAAGAACCTGGGTTATTCCTATTACCACAAAAAATAAAGGAATTCCATTGTATGTTAGTATAAATCCTCCCATAGGGAGTTTAAACTAAACAAGTTATGCAAAATGCGAGGATATTCGTTCAATATCCAAAGAACGATTATTGGAACGTTATGGAAGTGTGCCTGTTAAGATAATAGCAGAAATAGAAGATAGAATACGTATTTTGCTTGGTTTATAGTTTGTGGTGCCAGGCACGATAATTAGACAGTTGTTGCCTGGCATGTTCCTGTTTTGACTACTTTGGCAAAGATTGTTTCCGTTGCAAGATCACAGATTTTTCCCGATTGCACCAAACGGCAGTTTGAGAAGCACTCTTTTCCGATTTGGGTTATTTCTATAATTGAATCCCCAAAATGCAGTTTTTGACCTACGCTGATTTGTGATATATCCAATCCTTCTACTATAAAATTCTCAAAAAACTTTGGGATGCAAAGCCCCATATGTTTAAGCTCTTCTATACTTTCTTTTGTATTATAATTAAGGATGGATATTTGCCTGTCTCCACCCTTTGCATTTATATCCCCCTTGATGCCTACGTCTTTAATCAAAGTTGCTTGTTCTAAATGAATTATACTGCCTTTGGCATCTTTAACTTTTATATCAACAATTTTCATACATGCCCACTTTCTCAACCGGCTATTTGTTTTTTATAACCTTCGCTGCTTTCATGATATTACTTTTCCTTTATTCATATTAACAACAGTATGGCATAATCTTTCTGATTGTTCTATGTTATGGGTGACAATTATAATTGTACCCTTGTTTTCTAAATTGAATTGTATGATGGCTTTTTCCATCGTGACTATGTATTCCGTATCAATATTCGAAGTGGGCTCGTCCAGGAGCAAAAGCTCCGGGTTGAATACCAAAGCTCTGGCCAGGGCTACTTTTTGGGATTCCCCCCCGGATAGTCTATGACCTTTTTTATCCGCTAAGTCGGTTATCTCCAGCCTTTCCATAACGTCCAATACCCTTTTTTTCGTCTCTTTTTTGCACAAACATCTTAGCTTTAAAGGATATTCTATATTTTCGTATACGGTTCTCTTTAATAGATAAGGTTTTTGAAATACCATCGTCATTTCTTCTTTTATTGCTTTGTTTAATTTTTCATTATCGTATAATATTTCGCCTAAAAACTTTTTATCCAAACCACCTATTATATTAAGTAAAGTTGTTTTACCGCAGCCGTTGGGACCTGTTATCCCCGTAATTTTTCCATTTTCAATACTCAGTTCATCTATATCAAGAACCTGATTATCTTCGTAAAACTTTTTTACTCTTCTTATTTGTATGTCCATTTTATTCCTCCCTGCTATAGGAATATATAATGCTGTGTATAATGAAGGATATAAGTATCAATATAATTCCCAGGGCTATGGCCATAGGGTAATCACCCATGGAATTCATCATGGATATGGTAGTTGTTATAACTCTTGTATGATGTTTGATATTTCCACCCACTATCATTACCGCCCCTACTTCCGATATGGCTCTTGAAAAGGCCGTGGCAACGTTCACTAAAATATCCACTTTCAATTCTTTTATGATTAATACAATGATTTCAAGTCTGTTGGCTCCTAAGGTAAGTCCTATTTTTTCTATCAGTTCGCCTCTGCTTTTGGTCAAACCATAAGTAAGCCCGAATATATAGGGGCTTACCAACAGCGTTTGCGCAATTATCATAGCTTTTTTTGTGTATAATAAGTCAAATCTTCCAAAGGGTCCCTTTCTTGCGAGTATGATTACAACCATCAGGCCTATCACTACCGTTGGTATGCTCATTGTTGTATATGTAATCCTGCTGAAAAGCCTTTTCCACTTAAAATCTTTAATTCCAAAATATACGGATAGGGGTACTGAGATTAAGGAGCCGATTATGGTGGCGGTTATTGATACAAATAATGAGAGGGAAACAATACCGAACACTTCTTTGTCAAAAGTAATCAGTAAATCAAATGCGCCTTTAAAACCTTGCACTATATAATCCATAACGGCTCCTTTCTCTGTTACTTTTTAGTCTGCATTAGGGAAGAATAAAGCTTGCCCGAATTCTTCTATGCCATATTTGCTAATTAATTCTTGGCCTCTTTCCGAGATCAACCAATTCATAAATTCTAAAGCCCCTTCATGATTGATTTGTTCTGCTTTATCCCCAAGAACCTCCGGATTTACCGGGATTACTCCATATTGATTTAGCAGGTTTTCGTCGCCTTCGATAACTATTTCCAAATCCAAATCATTTTTCATACTTAAATAGGTAGCCCTGTCTGTTATAGTATAGGCTTCCTTTTCGTTTGCCATTGTAAGTACTGCACCCATTCCGGCTCCTGCATCCAAATACCAGTCTCCGGCCGGCTCAATTCCGACAGCCTTCCATATAGCCAATTCTTTTTTATGGGTACCCGAGTCATCTCCGCGAGATACAAATACTAATTCTTTCTCTTTTATAGCTGATAATGCTTTTTCAATATTATTTCCTTTTTCTACTGCGGTGCTGCCGGTAGGCCCTACTAAGATAAAGTCGTTGTACATTACATCGTGTCTCTCTGTCCCGGCTCCTTCTTCAAGAAATTCCAGTTCTGATGCCTTGGCATGAACCAAAAGCACATCCGCTTCTCCGTCTCTGCCCATCTGCAAGGCTTGACCTGTTCCCACAGCTATAACCTTTACTTCTATACCGGTATCATTTTTAAATTCCGGTAATAAGAAGTCCAACAAGCCTGAGTCTTGGGTGCTTGTGGTAGTAGACAGTATTATCTCCCCGCCTTTTAGTTCTTGACCGGTCCCCGGATCCTGACCCGGATCAGGAACTTCTTTTGGACCACATGCCGCTACTGATAACATCAGTATGACTGCCAATACCAATAATAGTGTTTTTTTCATATTCCTTTTGCCCTCCTTAAATTTTAAAATGGTGTAGATATGAAAATGTTGTAACTGATCTTTTGGCAGTAAAAAACAGCTGCCTTTTGGAGCTGTTATATTTCTACTTTCCAAAAGGGAGGCATAATCGTTTCCGATTATACCCTGTAGGGTTGCTTCCGTAGAATAAATCCTTAGGATTACAACCTCGTAGAAGTAT
Organism: Clostridiales bacterium; assembly: GCA_012522255.1. Lineage (GTDB taxonomy): Bacteria > Bacillota > Clostridia > Lutisporales > Lutisporaceae > JAAYKT01. The sequence goes on along the minus strand of JAAYKT010000412.1, from coordinate 4,407 downwards.
CAAATTTTCGTATTGATTATATCCTATATTTTCATAAAGGTCAAAAAAAGTTATATAGGATTATTTAGCCCTACATGCAAATTAAAATGAAATAAATTTATTTTCATTAGAATATTATCTTTTGGTGATTTTTTCTAATCTTTTCCCCCTGGTGAAAAAACTTTTTGGTAATTACCCTTAGGTGGTTTCAATAGGTTATTTATAAGCTAAAATATCTCCGCTTACTATATACTCTTTTATCCCCAAACCATGCCCCCACTTTTTTGCATATTCATCAGTGACCTCTTTTGGATTTATATCTATATTATTAAAACCAACAATTTCTAAGATTGCTTTTATCTTTTCCAAAGATATTGCACCGCCAACTCAGGTACCGTATATATTGGGGTCTTTTTTTATTTGTTCCGATAATTCTCTTTTCAGCATAATATCGGAAATGCTGATTCTACCGCCTTGTTTAAGGACCCTATATATTTCTTTATAGACTTGCTGTTTGTCGGTGGACAAATTGATTACACAATTGGATATTAATAAATCCAAAGTGTTATCTCCTATAGGTAGATGTTCGATTTCACCGAGTCTGAATTCAGTGTTTTTAAAACCATTTTTAGAAGCTATTTCTCTTGCTTTTTCAATCATCTTGTAATTGCTGTCGATCCCTATTACCAATCCTGTGTCACCTACTGCCTTGGATGCCAAAAACACATCCATGCCCCTGCCAGAGCCTAAATCGGCTACAATTTCACCGGGTCGCGGTTTTCCTCTTTCCTTGGGATTTCCACATCCAAGTCCCATCTGGGCTCCTTTGGGAATGTTATTTATATCTTCGTTTGTGTATCCAAGAGATTTGTTTAATTTATCCACATCAACTGATACTTTTTCCTTTTCTTTTGCTATTTTATCGTAAAAATCATAAACACTCTTTTTTATATCCTTCTTTTCCATGAAAAAACCCCTTCCAAACAGTCTCTTTTTTATTATTTTATTACAACCTATTTTTAATATCATATCATAAAACTATGCAATTTAAGTACATAAGGTTTTATGTATTGCACTGCAATTACATTTTATATTATGATTAGTGTAAAGAAAATAATATTTATTGCCTTTGTTATTAACAAACTTTTAGGTAAAGAGGAGATAGATGGAATATATGAAAAGGCGGAGGAATTAGGTTAATGAATAATTTATGCCGCTAAAAGTTATTCAGGGATTCCACGCCAACCGGTAAGGAATTCCTTAAACACTTCTACTACCGGAGAAAGTGTTCTGTTTTTATTATATACAAAATAAAAGCTGCGGTTTAAATTTAGGCCTTTTATTTTTAACGGTTTTATTAGTCCTAAGTCAATTTCATTCTTAATTGATATTTTTGACATGAAACTAATGCTCAGCTCCAGCTCAATCATTTTTTTGATCATTTCATTACTGTCGATGGTAAAGATTATATTCAGATCATCTAAGCTAACACCTTTTTTCGACAAGGTTTGCTTGACAAATTGTCTTGTACCGGATCCTTCTCTTCTGAAAATAAACTTTTCAGACATTAAAAAATCTATATCCAAAGCGTCTCCGGTAGAGATGGGATAATGGGAGTTATTAGGTACCGCCAAAACAATCTCGTCCTCGTAAAAATTTATATATTCCAAAGTATTGGAATTGTACTTAGCGCCTACCATACCGAATTTTTGTTTGCCTTTTAAAATGTCGTCTACTATATTTTTAGAATTTTTATGTATCACAGAAAAGGTTACTCGCGGGTACTCTTTTGTAAAATCTTTTATAATATAAGGTAAAATATATTGTTCGGGTATGGTGCTGGCACTGATCACTATTTCGCCCTCTATTTTACTTTGGTGCTCAAAAATATTAAATCTCGCCTGATCTCTGATATTTATGAGGTCCACGGCATATTTATAAAAGGCCTTGCCCGCATCCGTCAAAGTTATAGTTTTACTTTTTCTGTCTATAAGAGTGGCATTAAGTTCCCTTTCCAAGCCTTGTATGTTATTGCTGATGGTCGGTTGAGTCAGGTATAACTCCTTTGCGGCCTTTGAAAAACTTTTATGTTTTACCACGCTTATAAAGCTTTCCAACTGATTAAATTCCATAATAAAAATTTCCTTTGCTAAGTGTTATTTGTTGGCCAGTTTATTGATGCAATCTATAGTATATTCTATTTCTTCAGGGGTATTAAAGCAACTCAGTGAAAATCTTACGGTGCCACGGGGAAAAGTGCCCAAAGTCTTATGGGCTGACGGTGCACAATGCAAACCGCTCCTGGTGGAAATACCATAATCCTTGCTCAGACTGTGAGCAACAATGCCGTTATCATCATTTGTAAAATCTACGGATATTACTCCCGTTCTGTTTTCAGAATCTTTTCGCCCAACAACTTTTATATTTTTAATGTTTAAAAGGCCCTCTAAAAACTTATCGATGAGAAAGACTTCTTCTTCTCTAATGCTTTTTACGTCGCATTTCAGTAAATATTTTATTGAGGCATTTAACCCGTATATTCCAGGAATATTCGGTGTTCCCGCCTCAAATTTATCCGGCATATAATCCGGCTGAATTTCCATATCGGATAGGCTCCCGGTGCCGCCTTCAATAAGGGTATTCATTTTTTTGGCCAATTTATCGTTGACTAAGAACCCTCCTATACCTTGAGGGCCATATAGGCTTTTGTGACCTGTAAAACCAATTGCATCCGCATTCAGCCTCTTAAAATCGACATCCCAAAACCCTGCTGTTTGTGCACTGTCTATTATAAAAAAGAGATTATGTTCTTTGCAAACTTTTCCTACCTTTTCCAAATCCAATACGGTGCCGCATACGTTGGAAGCGTGGGTCATTATTATGGCTTTTGTATTGGGCTTTATCGAATCAACTACATTTTTAATGTTCAATTCGCCCAGTTCATTGCAATCCGCCTTAGTATATTCAACCATACTGCTGATAGAACTCAACGGCCTCATCACTGCGTTATGCTCCATTGAGGAAACTATAATATGATCGCCTTCGTGCAACAAACCTTTTATCAAAACATTCATGCTTTCAGTTATGTTTTTCGTAAAAACAACATTTTCGGATTTATCAAAGTTAAAAAGCTCACTTAAAAGCTCTCTGGTTTCAAAAACTGTATTCTCAGCTTGATACGAAGAATCATAGAAACCACGGTTTACATTGGTACCGATGTTCAGTATGTAGTTCGATATGCTTTCGGCAACACCGGGTGCCTTGGGAAAGGATGTTGCACCATTATCAAGATAAACATATTTCATAAATATAGCTCCTTATAATAAAATTCGATGTAAGTCTTTTACATTCCTTATTGCATAATTTTATGAGCGTTTTGCATACTCAAAAAAACAACCGGGTGTTTCAAGGAGACAAATCTTCGTCTACGGGCAACGAAAAAACGCTTGCCTTCTTTTGCCTCATTATATTCAATTATATTTTATAATAAAGGCTTGGGCAATGCTTATAGGGTTTTCCTATGAGCCATCGTGCTCTTATAAGTATATTCTATTTTACTTAGGAAAACCGCTTTGTTAGACTAACAGTGAAATAAACTGTAATGGAGGGACGAAATGGAAGGTAAAAAAGGAATTATTTTCGCAGGGGGATTAGTAGGAGTATTGTCCGTACTACTCGTATATTACGGAAACCCTGCCAATATGGGCTTTTGCATTGCCTGCTTTTTAAGGGATATGGCCGGCGGGTTAGGGTTACATAGGGCTGCTGTAGTTCAGTATATAAGGCCGGAGATAATAGGTCTTGTGCTTGGATCATTTTTAATATCTCTAAAAAATAAGGAATTTGAATCAAAGGGAGGGTCATCGCCGTTTATCAGGTTTATCCTTGGTGTGGTCGTAATGATAGGCGCTTTGATATTTTTGGGCTGCCCCCTAAGGATGGTATTGAGGTTGGGAGGCGGGGATCTGAACGCCTTGTTCGGAATAGCAGGATTTGTTTTTGGTATATTTATCGGTGTTCAGTTTTTGAATAAGGGATTTAATTTAAAAAGGAACTATAAGATGCCAACTATTGAGGGTTATGTTTTCCCTTTAGTAAACATAGGGTTTTTGGCTTTATTAATAGCCGCACCCGGTTTTATATTCTTTAGTGAAAAAGGCCCCGGCTCCATGGCTGCACCCATATTAATATCCTTATCCGCAGGGCTTCTTGTCGGCGTACTGGCTCAAAGAACAAGGCTCTGTATGGTCGGCGGTACCAGAGATATGATACTTTTTAAAGATAACCACTTGTTGCTTGGCTTTATTTCTATAATAGTATTCAGTTTTGCCGCAAACGTGGCTTTTGGGTTTTTCAATTTGGGTTTTCAAAATCAACCTATCGCACATACGGACGGATTATGGAACTTCTTGGGCATGGCCTTGGTCG
>JAAYKT010000411.1 GCA_012522255.1 Clostridiales bacterium | reverse complement strand
TCCTCCGTTTGTATTTGATCCTTTAAAGATTCGACTCTGGCTGAAAACTCACGCAACTTTCCAATAAACTCCATCATGGTTGTCCCCTTTCTTTTTAGATGTTTTTGTTTTTACCATAAAAGATTTTGCCTGCCAAAAGATCTTTTCGATAATAGCATGCGGTAGCATAAACAGGATCGTCATGGAGACATTTTCTTTCATCGCTGCAGGTTACATATTTTTCACAGCAGCCAAAATGAGTATAAGTAAAGAGGTCATCAATTACTTGTTGAATGATAGGTGGGAGTGCGGGATTATCAATATTATCATAGAATTGTTCTAGCTCAATGCGGAAAAAATCTTGCTCACTTTTAATGGAATATGTCTTAAAGCCAGTTTTTTCAAAAGCTTGCTTATAAATATTCTTAAAACTTATGTATGGCTTTTTACCCCGAGCTTGAATTCTAGCCAATAAAGCATTTTGCAGAGAATCCCGATAAAATGCCCCAGGAGATGCTACTATTATACTATTGAATGCCCCCTTATTATTGTTAAGCGAAATAGTAATATAATTTTTATAATCCGGATGAGACATTCCCGTAAATTTATGTATAAATTCTTGCTCAATATTTAGGCCAAGCACTTTAAGCCTCCTTGAAAATATCTGCAAATATAGCTTCGTTTAAGATTTGAATATGATGACCCTTTTCCTGCATCTGTAAGGCCTTTGCCACTTTTGAACCGTAATTGCCATAAAGCCAGTTTTCATTGCCTTCCCCGCCAATAAGGAGTATATCTGTTTCCCTGGTTACCGATTTAGCACATTCCCCACCCAGGCTTGCAATGGCATTTTCTATACTATCTTTTGTCCCTGCAGAAAAATTACCGCTGAGGCAAAAGCGTTTTCCAGAGATGTTTAATTTTTGGGAATCCTGATGTTCATCAATAATAGCAGAAGGGGATATAAATTCATTTAAAAGTAGCATTAAATAGTCCCGCTCTTCTTCGGAGATAAACCCATCTGCTAGAATTTCCTCACAAGTATCAAGCAGATCATTATAAGGAAATTGCCCGCATAAGTGTTTATTTTTTTTCAGCCACTTGGATATTTTTTGTATCTCATCCCAAACATCATTAAAATTAGGTTGGTTTTTCACCATAGCAGGGGTAATTCCGTGCAATTTAATATTAAAGTCATCAAAATAAGTCTCCGGATTAACGAGTTTGTAAATCTTATGTACTGGTTTACCGTTGGCCATATGTACAATGGCGATTGAGCAAACAGCGTCATTCCTCTTATTGGGTGTTTCCACGTCCACAACAGCATAAGACAACATATATAACAAACTCCTTTTTTACCTTTCGATCTCCCTTATAGGTACGAATTTAGAAAAGTCATTGTTGTCGATGTGTTTGATTTCGTGCTGCAGCGTTTCGGTGTGCGCTTCATATGTGAGTTTTGAATTGAGGTATATATTATAGTCTCCGGCTTCATCCTGAACGGTGAGTACTTTTACCGTCGGCGGTAAAGATATGTATCTTAGAAAAATATCGGCCATGGCTTGCCCTCGTGTTTCAATCTATATTTTTGCCCACAAACGGTTGTCCATTCCTTCTAAACGGTTATGCATTCGTTCTAGTAGTAATATATTTTTTTCCTCGTTATTCATCCCCCGGCTCCCCTTTCTTTTTCAGCGCTTCTATAATCGTGATGGCAGTTTCTATATCCTCTTTGGTGGCCTTTCGCCCTACCTGGAACAATGTTTTCATTTCCGGGCGCTTATGTAGTTCATCCAGGTACTCGAGAGCTTCTTCATCGTTAATGTGCTGTTGGGTTTCATCGCGGCCAAGGAGGTAATCCGTTGTAGTATGAAAGATATCAGCGAGTTTGGTTATTCCAACACCCTTTCCCCGGACCAATTGACCGTGCTACCAGGCCAGTTCAAAATCTATCTTGACGCTGTCAACATCAACTTATACCAGCAGGACCCGCACCTCGTCACCTATCGAATATTTCCGGCTGGTATGGGTCCCCACCTTGTTCCCAGCTCTATCTACGATCATTTTATATACATTCGGCAAGAATGGTTCCCTTGCGCCGTGTATAGTCTATTATCCGTTCGTGCCTTCCGCAAGAAGGAGAAACATATTCATTTCCCTTGATGTTTCCACCTTGCGGATTATATGATCTCTTACAGGAATCGCATTCTGTAGTCTCGTCATTATATAAGACTTGGTCAATATGTCCACATTGGGGGCAAACTTGTGCTTGTGTCAGATATTTAACATAGGTTTTTTCACTCCCTTGAACGCGTGAATGCAAGTCACTCCGAGGTATACGGATGTCAGTTCCATATGCTCCTCATTGCAGTATTACCCCTTCCGCAGAGAAAAATGATGCAGCACGATACCGATCATGGCCAAGAAGCCGATATAGCCAAAGACGGGCAATATCGTTCCTATCAGTTCTTTGAAGCCCGCCAGGCTGCCGATGAAGGCCGCTGCCACCAACCCCAATGTCAGGGCGCTTCCCCTGGTATTCCGGGCGATTTTCTTGATGCGGACGGTTACTCCGAAAAGACAGGCCAATCCACTCCCAAACATTCCAC
>JAAYKT010000410.1 GCA_012522255.1 Clostridiales bacterium | reverse complement strand
GGTGGATAGACAAAGTAAACGCGACTTTTTTATGTAAAAACTGGGGGAGTAGCGTTTAGTCGGTAAAACATTGCCCCAAAACATGTAAAATTGGTATCCGAAAGCATAAAGAAGATGAATTCTGGGCAAACCATGCAAAAAAGGAGTACACTAAATAAAAGATGATGTCTGGTCAGTTTTTTTGAAAGAGTAAACGCCACCCATAAAACACTGGGTTTAATTGCACCTATGCAGGGTAAAAAATTAATAATTATCTATATAAAAGTGATGGTTTTAAAATAATATCATTGGAAGCAATTTGTCTTAGTCCCATTTTTTCAAGGATATTTTTGCCATAAAGAAAAGAAAACAATTCAAATGGTGATTTATCGTTAAGTTTAGGCCTTGAATAAGAATTAATATGAGACATTACAAGATTTATATCCTTCTGTGTCAAACCATCAAAAGAATAACCTTTTGGTAAAATTCTTCGAATAAACTCATGATTTAACTCTACATTGGGCTTTTGAAAACTGGCCCTTGGGTCACAATAAAAGACAGAGGTTCTTTTAAGACCTGCATCATCGGATTCCAAGGCGGTAGGGTTTGAAAACTCGCTCCCGTTATCTGTGAGAAGAACTGGGAATAATTTGTGAAAAGTTAAGGGGCCTAGTAACTCATATAACCAGTTGAAAACATCGATTACAGATTGAGATGTATTCCTATCCCTGATGAAAGCAAGCATAAGGTCACAGGATCTGAACATGAGAGTGAGCAGGACCTTGCCGCCAATACGACCTATAACAGAATCCATCTCAACAATAGTAGTACCTTCATTCTGTTTTAGGTAGCCTAAGTAATCAGCATAAGTACGGCCAATACGACAAGTGCTGTCCACCTTATGTTCCATGGGTTTTGATTTACGAGGCTTTAGACGGCATACACGGGGCATATCAATATTTTTAGCCTTTAATAAACCGCCGGAAACATAACGATAAATGGACTTCTCACTCACCATAAATTCATTAGGATTATTGGCAACTATATGGTGAACGGATTGTCCTTTTAAAATAAGAGGACTGACAAGTTCGTCCAACGCTAAAAGTTCACCTTCGGTAATGTTTACCCCGGCTCTGGCCTCAACCAAGGTTTTTCTGTAGGAATCATGGGCATTGCGGTAATGATAGTATTTTTTTCTGAGAGTGCAGTTTTGCTTGTCTTCACAACCATTACAAACATAAGGGGGCAATGAAAGCTTTCTGCAAACATCTTCAGAAAAGTCAGGGCACAAACCATTGCAAGGCTTACGTCTGCAAATTCTGCAAAGCCTAGTACAGTTAGGATTATCTTCACATAAATAGTGAACATCACAACTGAAACGATGGATGCAACTGTTTGCTACCCTATAGGGAGCTGCCTTATTACTTGAAATAGCATGCTTTTTTATTTCCCTTGATATAGTGGAGGGGTCTTTCCCAAGATTAAAAGCTATCTTCTTGATAGATATACGTTCATTAAGCCAGTGCATTATTTGTAAACGATCATCATATGATAAATGTTTATTTAGGGGCATTAATATCACCTCAAAAATAACCTGCATAGGTACAATATGATTTTGTCCCAAGAAAAAGATTATTGCAATAGTAAACGCGACCTCGAATTTGTAAGACTAAACGCGACGGGATCCTAACACAGGGGTAGATTTTACTTTGTCAATTGAGGTAATTTTGAATTGTTAATAAATTAAAAGTTTTATTGTTAAATTTTTATTATATATGGTAAAATATAAATATGTACATATACATATTAGTTTTAATTTTTAGGAGGAGTTAAAATGATCATAGGAGTACCAAAGGAGATTAAGTCTCAAGAAAACCGTGTTGCCCTTACACCCGCGGGTGCAGATGCTTTTGTAAGAGCAGGGCATAAAGTTCTTGTAGAAGCCGGCGCAGGCTTAGGTGCGAGCTTCACAGATGAGCAATATTTAGCACTTGGGGCAGAAATGCTTCCCGCAGCAGAAGTTTGGGAAAAGGCTGATATGATTTTGAAGGTTAAAGAACCTTTAGAGTCAGAATACAAGTACTTCAGAGAAGACCTGATTATCTTCACTTATTTACATTTAGCTAATGAAGATGAATTAACTCAAGAATTAATTAAAGCAAAAACCATAGCAATAGCTTACGAAACAGTTCAAAAAGATGACAGGTCATTACCGTTGTTACAACCCATGAGCGAAATTGCAGGACGTATGGCAATCCAACAAGGATCAATCTACCTTGAAAAAACCAGAGGCGGAAAAGGTCTGCTTGTAGACGGTGTACCCGGTGTTGCTCCGGCAAATATAGTAATCGTAGGTGCCGGAATTGTTGGAACCGGTGCAATCAGAAGAGCAGTTGGCTTAGGTGCCAACGTAACTGTTCTTGACGTAAATGTGGACAGGCTAAGATATTTAGGTGAAGTATTCATGGGAAGACTTACTACTTTATATTCCAATAACTATAACCTAACCGAAGCAGTTAAGAGAGCTGACTTGGTAGTAGGTGCAGTGTTGATTCCGGGAGCAAAAGCACCCAAATTAGTTACTGAAGAAATGGTTAAATTAATGGAGCCGGGCAGCGTTTTAGTTGACGTTGCCATTGACCAGGGCGGCTGCATCCAAACTATGAAACCAACAACTCATGCTGAACCAACTTTCTTATTGCATGATGTTATCCATTATGGTGTAGCTAATATACCCGGTGCAGTACCAAAGACAGCCACTTTGGCATTGACCAACAATACATTGCCATATGCCTTAAGGATAGCTAACAAAGGCTGGAAGAAGGCATTGATTGATGAAGTACCATTAAGAAAAGGTGCCAACGTAATTCAAGGCAAGGTAGTATACAAGGCAGTAGCAGATACATTTGATCTACCCTATGTACCGGTAGAGGAAGCTTTAGGAATTTAGTCAAATAACAATCCTATAAAAAAGGTGGCTGAGGCCACCTTTTTTTAATTCATAATTTTCTATAAGAAATACATATTTAGGCTTGGCGAAAGTCATTTAATGCGACGAAGCCACTTTTGCCTTGATGTTTATAATCTGACGGATTGTGAAATATATATAATAATGAAAGGCAGGGATTTTGACTTGCGAGGCAATACGAGCATTAAATATCGCTGTTTGGTATTGGATCATGATGATACGGTGGTAAAAAGTACAATGGATATACATTATCCATCCTTTTCCGAAACCATTAAAAAACTACGCCCAAATATAAATGTTCCAAGTTATGATGAATACGTTTCCTATTGTTTTAAACCGGGGTTTTTTGAATTATGCAAGGAAATTTTGAAATTTACAAAAGAAGAGCAGGAATACCAATACGAGGTATGGAAAAGACATACAAAGGAAAAAGCTCCTGATTTTTACCCGGGCATGGCTGTAACTTTAAAAAAGTATAAAGACTTAAAAGGTATAGTATGTGTTGTTTCCCACTCTGAAAGCTCACTGATAAAAAGAGACTATAAAGCACATTGCGGTTTTATACCTGAACTTATTTTCGGTTGGGATGTAGGTGACGAACTTAGAAAACCTAATCCCTATCCGATAATTGAAATTATGAAAAAATTAGGTTTAAATAATGATGAGGTTCTGGTTTTGGATGACTTAAAGCCCGGCTTAGACATGGCGAGAGCTGCTAATGTGGATTTTGCATGTGCCGGTTGGTCCCATACAGTACCGGAAATAGAAAAATATATGAAAGATAATTCTGATTTTTACTTTAAAACAGTAACAACCTTTGCTGATTTTATTTTAGAAATATAAATATTTTTTTAAATGTTAAAGACACCTGGTAATATGTCAAGACAAAAAATAAAAACAATTGAAAAATAAATTTAACATAAGCTTAAAAAAGTGTACACTTAATAAAGCCTAACGAAATCCACTAATAAAATGGAAGCTGTAG
>JAAYKT010000409.1 GCA_012522255.1 Clostridiales bacterium | reverse complement strand
GGTGAACCTGCGGCTGTTAACAATCCTTATGCAATAGGTTGTCTGCTTGGCGCTGTAATACCAGATGGGGATATAGTTATGCAGATAAAGGGGCATTACAGTTATCTTAAGAATCATAGAGGGGTATCTCATTCAATACCTTTTGCATTTTTATATGGTGGGGCAATAGCTTTGTTGCTGTCCGTTTTATTCCCGGGGGCGGCATTTTTAAAGTTATTTCTTTATTCCATAGTAGGGTGTCTGTCACATTTGATATTGGATATAACGAATTCTTATGGGGCAAAGATTTTTTGGCCATTTTTTAATAAAAAGTATACTACGGATTTGTTGCTGGTTTATGATCCCGTATTGTTTATATTGTCTTTGGCTGTTATCATGCCATCTTTTAGGGCAATAATACATCCTGTGATAGTACTGTTTTTATTTGCAATTTATATAATCTTCAGGACCTGGATGAAGATTTATGTTAAAAAAACTATAAAGATAAATATGGACTGTGGCGGGGATATTAAGTTTATACGGATTTTACCATCAATTATAGGCCTTTTGAAGTGGCATTTTATTGTAAAGTTTGAAAATAAGTGGGTTGTTGGAGAAATTAAATTATTCTCAAAGAAAATAAAGATAATCGATGTTTTGGAAAATTTGGACACTAAACTTTATGATGCAATAAAGAATACAGAAATAGCAGAATTCTTTGGTGAATTTACCCCAATTTTTCACGTAACATGTAAAAAGGTTGATTTCGGATATGAATTTAATTTTACCGATCTTAGGTATTATATGGCCAAGGACTTTCTTCACCATGCAACGGCGGTTTTGGATGAGAATTTTACTTTGGTGTCATCATTGTTTCAACCTTACAAAAAAGCGAAAAAGGTTGAGGTATAAAAGACTTCTAATTCATGCAAAGGAGGAAACAATATGGATGCATCAGAAAAGCTTCTAATCACTAAAAGTAAAAATGGCGATATTTTGGCTTTTGAACAGCTTTTAAGTTTGTATGAAAAAAAAGCTTATAATATTGCTTTTAGAATGATGCGCAATGAAGAAGATGCTAAGGATGCTGTCCAGGAGGCCTTTATCAAGGTTTTTAAGTCAATGAAAAGCTTCAGGGAAGAATCCTCCTTTTCCACATGGCTTTATAGGATAGTTACAAATGTTTGTTTGGATGAATTAAGAAAGAGGAAGAAATACGCCTCTGTTTCTTTAGAATTTGAGATAGAGAGCGATAGAGGTACTACCCATATTGAATTGGACAAAGATGAAGTAACTCCTGAAGATTTGTATGAAAGACAGGAAAAAAAGGAATTGGTTTTAGACACTATCAATTCTTTAAAGGAAGATTACAAAACAGTTGTTATTTTAAGAGATATACAAGGCTTTAGTTATGAGGAGATTGCTACCATATTAAGCTGTTCTCTTGGAACTATAAAATCAAGAATAAATAGGGCTCGTAATGTTCTTAAGGACAAGCTCCAGGCACAAATGGAACTTTAAGAAAAATATAGAGTCTAATCTTTGTAAAGGAGGGAAACAGCATGGATTGCAGTATATATAAAAGCCTTTTGTCACCATATATAGATAAAGATATAAATGAAATAGATAAAATTGAGCTGGAAAAGCATTTATCAGTGTGCAAAGAATGCATGGATGAGTATATGGCTCTTCTCAGTGTCGTTAAAAACTGCAATGACATTGGAGAAGTGGATATTCCTGCAGATTTTTATACAGAATTGCACGAGAAGCTTAGTGAATTAACTGTTAAAAAATCCAAGATAAAACTTTTAAGGCTTAATTGGAAATGGGCTTCAGGCATTGCCGCTGTATTTTTAATTGCAATTATAGGAATAACACAACTTCCCAACTTGATGCAAAGAAAATCTTTAAATTATGATATGGCAAAAACTGAAGAAGCAGGGTATGGATATAGCCGTGGCAGCGTTACCGCACCTGATGCGGCACCGGCGGCGGAGGCACCGCAATTTAGCATTATGTCAGGTGCTGAAGGAGGGTATGATGAATACCCCATGGAACAATATGCAAATGACAACCAAATTGGTGCGTATAATTTTAATTTGGCCGGCGGATCAAACACGAAAATGATGGCTAAAGCAAAATTAACAGAAAATGAAACAGATTTTGGAATAAATGATGAAGCTGAAGAGGATGAATCTCAGATATTAAACAGAAAGATAATAGTAAGCGGCAGTGTTTCTCTTGAAGTAATAGATTTTGACGGTTCTATGAAATTCATAACAGATTTGGCAGAACGAAATGGCGGATATGTTGAAAATTCTTATGCAGACAACAACGGTACATTTTATATAGAGGGTAAACAAAAAAAGATTAAAAGCGGGAATGCAGCAATAAGAATACCATCAGATAAGTTCCAGAATGTATTTGATGAAGTAAAGGGATTAGGGGAGGTTACAAGCGAAAACACTAATTCTTCAAATATAAGTGATATGTATTATGATACAGCCACACGAATAGAAAACCTTAGGGTTCAGGAAAACAGACTTAGGGAACTTTTGGTTATGGCAAAAAATATCGAGGAAATCTTAAAAATAGAGAATGAGTTAAACAGAGTAAGAAATGATATAGATTTAATGAGCACGGATATCAGGCGTTGGGATAAACAAGTAAGTTTGTCTTCGCTGTATATAGACTTAAGAGAAGTAAAGGATGCCAAGATATCAAATGTGGATGTATCCACTACATGGGGCAAGGCATATAAAGGTTTTATCAAAACACTTAACAGTCTAATAGCCGGTGCGGAACACTTTTTCATTTACTTAATAGCTTTTTCTCCTTATATTGTATTATTTGCCGGCGTAATATTGGCTGTATTTTTTATAATTAAGAGACTTAGAAAAAAAGTTTAGGATTGTAATTAAGGATATTGTCAAATACGATATTAGCTATTATAAGGTTTTAGTGTGAAGTCTAACAAGTAAAGATTTACCGGAAATCGAATTAAACCCTATCCCTTACAAAAAACAAAAGGTACTATCTTTTAGCGGGGATATAAAGGGTTTTTCATTTTTTTGTGGAAATAATATAAATTAATAAACTTTGGAGGATAAGTTAATGAAAAGTGATGAAAAATTTATAATAATTGATGGGCACAGCTTAATGTACAGGGCTTTTTATGCTTTACCGTCTTTAACGAACAATGATGGTTTGCATACAAATGTAATTTACGGATTTGTTAATATGATTAATAAACTCATTGAACAGTACAATCCAAAATATTTGGCAATAGCATTTGATACAAAAGCCCCTACTTTTCGTCATGAGCAATTTGAAGAGTATAAAATACAAAGGTTGAAAATGCCTGAAGATATGTCAGAACAAATACCCTATCTTAAACAGATTTTGGATGCAATGCAAATTGAAAGGATAGAAATAGACGGATATGAAGCTGATGATATAATAGGGACCTTATCCTATATAACTGATAAAAAAAATATATCCACACTTATAGTGACGGGAGATAGAGATACTTTTCAATTAATAAGCCAAAACGTTCATGTTTTGATAACAAGAAAAGGTATCAGTGAAACAGAAGAGTTTGACAGAGAAAGATTGATTGAACAATACAGCGTCACACCGGAGCAGGTAGTGGACTTAAAAGGCTTGATGGGGGATGCTTCCGATAATATCCCCGGGACACCGGGTGTTGGCGAAAAAACTGCTTTATCTTTATTAGAACAATTCGGAAATATT
>JAAYKT010000408.1 GCA_012522255.1 Clostridiales bacterium | reverse complement strand
TAAATATTACTCATAATAAAACCTTAACAAAATAAAAAAGAGGCTCTCCCTCTTTTTTAAGCCTCCAATGTTTCTGATTTTTTGATCCTTACCTTCTGCAGCAGAAAAACACCTACTAAAACTGCCAAACCGAAAGCATCTGTGATTAACCCCGGTTTAAGTAATAAAAATGCAGAGATCGCCAATGGAATCCTTTCGTATATTTTGGTGTGTTCAATTAAATATCCCTCCACGGCACCTGCCAAACACACAATTCCAAGGGCTGCAGATAACATGACAGGTATTGCATTATAAAGTGGCAGAAAAGTTACAGTTGATCCTGTTACCTCTTTTACCATAATTAAAGTAGGATCCATAGCAAATATATAAGGGACTATAAAACCAGCCAATGCCAACTTAACAGCCTGGAATCCTGTTTTCATTGAATTCGCACCGGCAATACCCGCTCCCGCATAAGCTGCTAATGCTACCGGCGGAGTTATATCCGCTATAACACCAAAATAAAGAACAAACAAATGTGCAGCCATCAAATTAACTTTTAATTTTAGTAAGGCAGGTACTGCCATCGTGGCAAGCACTATATATTTTGCCGTTGTAGGCAATCCCATTCCAAGGATAAGAGATGCTATCATAGTGAAAAACAATGTTAAAAGCAATTTGCCTTGGGCTAAGGTAACTATTATTTCTGCAATACGAAGCCCTAATCCTGTTAATGTAACAACTCCGACTATCATACCTGCACAGGCACAGGCACAAGCAACGCCAACCGCTCCTTTGGCCCCTGATTCAAAGGCTCCTACTAAATCCATAAAGCCAAATGATTTATCCTTTTTTATTAAGGAAACAGCAGCCGCAATGAATATTGATATCACAATAGCACGGAATGCTGAACCCAGCGGTGTATAACCTGCAATTAAGAAATATACAATTACAAAAAGCGGGATTAATAAGTAACCATTTTTTAAGAGCAGTTTACCCACCTTGGGAAGTTTATCTTTGGACAATCCTTTTATTCCAAGTTTACATGCTTCCAAGTGCACCATTACCCCAACCGCAAAATAATACAACAGTGCAGGAATAGCTGCTGCAATAATAATTTTTACATATGGTATACCAGTAAATTCAGCCATGATAAATGCGGCTGCACCCATTACCGGAGGCATTATTTGTCCCCCCGTAGATGCAGCGGCTTCTACAGCACCGGCAAAGTAAGGCTTATAACCGGTCTTTTTCATCAAAGGAATTGTGAATGCACCCGTTGTTACAGTATTCGCCACGGAGCTGCCGGATATTGATCCCATGAAACCGCTTGCGACCACAGCTGTCATTGCGGGACCGCTTCTTGTATGCCCTGTTAAAGCGAAGGCAAGATCAATGAAAAATTTGCCTACACCGGTTTTATCAAGCACGGCGCCAAACAGTATAAACATGAAAACAAAAGTTGCTGAAACCCCTAAGGGTATTCCCAGCACACCCTCAAGCCCCAGATACATATGCGATATTATTCGTTCTATACTATAGCCCCTGTGTGCCAAAAGTCCCGGTAAATGCGGCCCAAAATATGCATAAGATAAAAAAACAATTGCAACAATAGGTAACTCGGGGCCTACGACTCTCCTGGTTACCTCAAGGGTCAGCAATATGGCGAGGCTACCGAAGAGTAAGTCAACTGTGTTAGCCTGCCCTGCTTTTAAAGCTATTTCTTTATTGAATACAAATAAATACCCAAATACAATAACCACAAGTATAATGAAAACAAAATCTAAAATCGTTGTTCTATCCTTAGGTGACTTTTCTCTTGCAGGATAGAACAAAAAACCTATAGTGAATGCAAACATAATATGTAAAGCCCTTTGTTTTGCTGATAAAAGCGTTCCAAATCCTGCAGTATAAAATTGAAATAAAGACATCGCAATAGCTATCAGCATAGCAATTGTGCCAATAGTTCCTTTTAGTTTTCTAAGCTTGCCGGTTTCTTTATCATATTGATCCATTAACTTATCAATGTTTAATGCCACATCAGATTCGGTTATTAATCTCTTATCTTTCATCAAAGCCACTCCTTTATAATGTATGCCAGCAACGAGATACCACATATTTGAAATCTCACTCCTGTCCTGGGTTCACTAAAGTCAAGGAACTTATAAGCTTTGTTTTTATATATTAACTTATGATTCGCCCGTTCTGCACCTGTTCTATATATAAGGTTATCCATCACTTCATTTATATTATAAATCCTAAATCCGTTATTTTTCATTTCAAATGTGTAAGGTGTAGTGGCAGGTAGCCCGGCTCCGAATGATTCAAAATATGTTTCTGTCAAAATAATCTCTCTATCTTTTATCAAATACGTTTCAGTTACCGGACATAATTCAACTGAATGAGTATAAGATATGGTAAAAGTTTCATCATCTTTCATTATCCAGGATTTCAAATATCTATGAGTAGAAAAGTCCCTGGCTTCCAAAACAGAGATCCTATATAAATATAAAAAAATAAAAATTACTGATAGTATCAAGATTAAAATATAAAAATTTTTAGGAAGGGCATTGCTCTTCGCAATACCCTTCCCGTTACTATTCTTACTTAATACCTTTTTCATCATAGTATTTCTTTGCGCCCGGATGTATATCAATGGGCATCCCGTCTAAAGCAGTTTCTAATTTTATGTCATTACCTCTTGCGTGGGTGTCAACAATTACTTGTCTTTGTTCATACATTTGCTTTGTCAGGTTATATGCCAAGTCGTCATCCAAATCCTCGGGAACAACAAGCATTGCCATTACCGCAGCTGCAGATACATCGGAATCGTTGCCTTTATAATTTCCACCTTCAATGGTCACTGCAGTGTAAAAAGGATATTTTGCAGCCAATGAATTAATTTTATCAACATCTACCGGTACAAGCACTATATCCGCAGTTTGTGTAACCTCGGTTACAGCCGCAGTTGGCAGTGCTGCCGTTACAAATGCAACATCAACTTGTTTATCCTTTAATTGGTCTGCTGCCTCATTAAAAGATAGATAGTCTGCCTTACCCAAGTCAGCATATGTTATTCCATATTCCTCTAAAATTTGTCTTGCATTTACCTCTGTACCGGAACCGGGTGCTCCAACTGCTACTTTTTTACCTTTCAAATCAGCTACACTTTTTATCCCTGATTGTTTAGTTGCAATAATTTGAATTACCTCGGGATATAACATAGCCATACCTCGGATGTTTTTAACCTTATCCTTGTCAGCAAATGATTCTGTTCCTGTCCATGCATAATATGTAACGTCATTTTGAATAAATGCAATTTCTGTTTCACCTTTAGAAACCAAACCAATGTTCTCAACGGAAGCACCTGTGGATTGTGCGTTTTCGGTTACACCCGGAATGTTTTCGTTATATATCTTTGCCAAAGCGCCTCCCAACGGATAATAAGTCCCTCCGGTTCCCCCTGTTGCTATGGAAACGAAAACCTCCTTTTGCACTACTTCTTCCTCTTTGCCTTCTTCCCCATTAGTTGGTGCCGGTGCCTCTTTCGGCCCGCAACCTGCTATCAGTGTTGTTACCAACAAGACTACCATCATCATAGCTAATACTCTCTTTGCCATTATAACTCCTCCTTATCATATTTTTAAAAAACCGCCTTAAAATTTTTCAAGCAAGTTATTAAAGCGGTATTTTACTAAATTATACAATAACAAAGTGTAATTATCTACTATTATTTGATGTTTATATCTTATAACACATATATTGCCAGCAGTTTCGAAAACAAAATTATTTACAGTTGAATTTCTGATGGTTCGTTAAGTTTTTGTAGTGATAACCTTGTTGCAGCTTTCTCATACGTTTCTCTTTCTCCCGATGTATAAATGGTTAAGGTGCCATTATTATTAGTGCTTAATAAATTATTATTTAATAAATAATCCTTTGTAGCTAAAGCTTGATGATATCCGGGATCAATAAAATTCATTTTTGGGAAAAGCT
>JAAYKT010000048.1 GCA_012522255.1 Clostridiales bacterium | reverse complement strand
AATGATTTCAGCCTCCGGTTTGGATGGCAGTTTTGTTATATCAAGATCTTCCGAAGCGATTTTCTCCGCTATTTCCTGGGGAGACAGCCCCGTGTTTAATATTGCATTAGCCATGAAGTAAGTGATGCCGGTGGATAAACCGCCTGCTTTTTTTATGTTATCTATTACGATATTGGGCAAAGGGGTGCCGATTTCATCGGTTCCGTCTACACCGAACAACCGAAGTATACTTCGTTCCACTGTAACGGTGGTGTGTTCATCTATGAATTTTTGGATGTTATCCGCTATGTTTTTTGCCGAAGATCTCGCCCTGTCTATTAGGGATTGATCAAGGTTTAGTTTTGATTTCATATTTGCCTCCTTTTTTAGGTGTTAGGGGTTAGCTGTTAGGGGTTAGCTATTTGGGGTTAGCTATTTGGGGTTAGCTGTTAGGGGTTAGC
Organism: Clostridiales bacterium; assembly: GCA_012522255.1. Lineage (GTDB taxonomy): Bacteria > Bacillota > Clostridia > Lutisporales > Lutisporaceae > JAAYKT01. The sequence continues at coordinate 3,435 of JAAYKT010000048.1, read as the reverse complement.
TTGTTAGGGTTAGCTTGTTAGGGTTAGATCTCAGATCTCAGATCTTAGAACTTAGATCTAAGAACTCAGGAGTTAGGGTATTCCTTTGCGGTCACAGATCCTTCGGCAAGCCTCAGGATGACAATTTCGTTATTTGTGATGGTGCAGAAAAATGATAATGCCCCGTAACTGTCATTTCAAATGCAGTGAAGAATCTATCTTCGAATTCTGGCTTCTCGTTTCTTGACTTTGGCATTAGGGTTGGGCACTGAGGATTAGTGGACAATAACCAAGCATTTGTTTTTGTATTAGTCATGGCTTTCCACTCTCCGCCCCCTATTTTTAAAAGCGACCAGAAGAACCGTCCCCCTGGTTCTATGTGTCCATTATTCGTTCCGCTTCGTCCAAGATTTCTTCGGGAATTCCTATAAGTCTCGATATGTTGATGGCGTCTTTTGGCACTTTCGCCTCTTCTTTTATTTCAATCAACGTATAATCCATGTGTTCGGATATTATTTCCGGGCTGCCTACTTTTTCATAATCCACGTTACGCAATCCTTTTACTTGCAGATGTTTTATACTTTCTTTTACAAGCCCGTCAAAATGGGTAGTAATCAGTGTTATGCAGGGTTTTTTCATTAAATAATTTATTATTCCGGCGGATATGGCAAAGCCTTCCCGGGGGTTTGTCCCTCTTGCCAATTCATCTATTAATATCATGCCCTGCATATCCGACATATAGAGCATTTCCTTCATGGATTTCATTTCAGAGCCAAATGTGGAAAGCCCCGAATCCAAGGATTGTTCATCTCCGGCTGATATAAAAATAAAATCAAGCAGCGACGATTCCATGTTTTCTGCAGGAACAAAAAGTCCATACTGCATCATTAACATAAGTAAGCCCACCATTTTGAGAGAAACCGTTTTGCCTCCCATATTGGCACCGGTTATTATTGCCACGCCCATATCCAAATCCACGCTTATGGGGGTAAAGGTTTTACCTTTTTTCCTGAGGCCTTTTTCCACTACGGGGTGCCTTCCGTTTTTGATTATGCATTTTGTATTTTCAGATATAATCGGTTTCACGCCGTTCAAGGCATTAGCAAGGTATGCTTTTGCGATTAACAAATCAAATTGCCCTATTGAGTCCATATTATCTATAATGTCTCTCCCCAAGTAAGCAAGCTTTTTTGATAAATCCTCCAAAATCTTCATTTCTTCCAAAACTTCTGTTTCTTTTATTTCCTCAATTTCCTTCATCAAAACAGCCATGTCTTCATCCGGCCTTATTTTGAAGGTGATGTTTATATAAGTTTCCGATGATATTACGAGTTTGGGATAATCCAATAGCTTTTTAATCAAAGTAGTCTCTTTGCGGCTTATGGTTATATCTCCCGTTGTTCTAAGCTCCAAATTTGTCTCTTTTTCTATTTCTTTGCGTTTGCTTATCTTCAGTAATTCTAAATTTTTTTCTATTTTGGCTTTTCTCTCACGGATTTCTTTCAGGTTTTTTGAATATGAGTCATATATATAGAAAGTTTTTAACCCTGTATCATCAGGGTCCAGAAGTTTTTCAACTTCCTCGAGTACCCTAATTTTATATTTCTCAGGTATGTTCCAGTGAAGCCCGGATTGGCTCTCAGATATAGATCTCATAATTCCTACCAGGTTTTTTATCTCAAAAAACTCGACGGAGCTGAGTACCACACCGCTTATGCAGTTTTCGACGGATTTTTTCAAATCCTTTATGTTTCGCATATGGGTTCTGATTTCAACGAATAAAACTCTTTGGGTATCAATCAGTTCTTTTATTTTTTCTATCCTGTCAAGCTCTTTTTGAAGCTCCGCCTTTTGTTTTTTTTCAAAAGGAACCATAAGGCTTTTCAATTTTAACCCATATGGTGTTATGGGGCTTAAGCCTTCCAATACCTTTTCTATATCCAGCAAATTTGCGGTTCTTTCGTTTATTTCCATATCAAAACCCTTTCTGCATAACGTCAAAAACAGGTATATGCGGTATTGCTTTTCTCATGTTTTCTAAAAAGCTTTTGGCATCAAAATAATAACCGTCCGGCGAGTAAGGGTTCACGGTTATGGCAATTATATTTATGTTGTCTATGACCCTCAGTTCCATCCCCATTTTGTTTAAAAGGTGCAGCTCCCTTTCAGGCAGAAAAACTCTCGTGCCGTCTTTTATTATCACTTTAAGTTTACCTTTGGCATTTTGCATTATGTCCAGCAAAGTGCATGTTGTGGCAGAGCCTGACAGCACCACGTATTCGGTTTTTTTTGAAATTTGTTTTGATATGTCGTCTCCGCTTTGCAAGGAAGTCAAAGTATCTATATATGTGACGGAGCAATCTTCGTCTATAACACCGGTTATGCCTTGCTCGATAATGTCTTGGGCTATGTCACCGACTAATTCGTTTTCTATTTTTGGTATCGAATAGTTTTTGATTATATGCAAAGTTTTATCTATAACCAAATCCTGGGACCTAGCAAGGGATGCTCCGGTTGCCAATACTGTGCCGTCCGATATGAAAGGCGCGGCAGATGCACGGCGATCCAAAGAGCCGTCGATAAGCACAAGTTTTGCACCGAATTCCATCATTTTTTCACAAATATTTCTGACGGTGCGAGCCGAGTAGGGCCCCGATATTTCCACATATCCTTTTTCCATGGCACGGCCTATTACAACCCTTCCCATAGGTGTGTTGTAATCAGTAACGTGCAGTATTTCAATGCCTGCATATTCGGGTTTGATTGCGTTCTCCACAGTGGTTATTATGGTACCTTTTTCTACGTATACGGGGGGCTTTTCCGTTTCTGTGAGAACGTCCCGCTTCTCACCGTCTCTGCCGGTGGAGATAAGGGCAATGGGGATACCCCTCTCGCCGGCCTCTAAAATTATTTCGTTTAGGGTGACGGTCTTACCCGCATTTTTGAAGGTTCCCACTATGGATACTATTTTGTTTGAAGGGTATATGAGATCGATTATTTGCATGGGTGTCTGCCTTTCATTGTATTTGGCTACGCCGACTCCGGTCTCTGGGCTCTGGTCACCGGTCACCGGTGTTAGGGTTATGTCTTTGGGGGCTGGGGTCTGGGCTCTGGACTCTGGTCTGGCCTCTGGACTCTTGGCTCCTAACGCTGGGTCAGGATCGCAAGGTTCCGATATAAGGGCGGACAAAAACCACCGCCCCTATCATCAACATCCATTTTTCGCTTTCTACTTAAGTACCGACCAGGAGAACCGTCAGGCCGTGTGGCAATTGCAGTGCCATACATGCCAATAACCGGTCTTTGCCCCTGTTCGTTGCCTAATTTTCCTTAAATTTAACTAAAATAAAAAGGCGCATAGGAATCGGCATCCTATACCAATGCCGGTTCCCTTCTTTCTTCCAGCCTTCTCAGCATTTCTTGTATTCCCAGGATATTCATTGCACGTTTAAAGTT
>JAAYKT010000407.1 GCA_012522255.1 Clostridiales bacterium | reverse complement strand
GTTTTAGTGGACAAGCATACCCTTTATCCCTTTTATTCAGCCTTTTTGCCCATTAAAGAGGCTACAAAAGTTAAGCAATTTATGATTGGGGATAAAGGAGGGAGTATCTATAATAAGGCTGGCTTGATGGCAAGTGCTGTATCTTTAAATCAGTATTTTAAGTTTTGCCCTCAGTGTATAAAAGTGAATATGGAACAATATGGGGAATTATATTGGCATAGAATTCATCAGATTCCGGGGGTATTGGTATGTCCAAAACATCAAGTTCCATTATATGATAGCCAAGTCATTGTCAGAGGCTTCAATAAACACGAGTATAGAATTCCCTCCTCTGATGTGTGTAGAGCGAACAGTGAGGCGTTAAACTATTCTGATAAGGTTTTAGAACAGTTGATTAATCTTTCAGAGGATGCTGATTACCTTCTAAACCATCGATTTCCAAATAGACCCTTAGAATGGTTTCGAGAGCAGTATATGAACAGGTTAAAAGAATTAGGATATGCTAATATTAACGCCAATGTAAAACAGAAGGAGTTATTAACAGATTTTGTGGATTATTATGGGGATAAACTGTTGATAATGCTTCAATCCCCTGTAAATATAAACAGTGAGTATAACTGGCTATCTGAACTATTAAGAAAGAAGAGTAAGACCACTCACCCCATAAGACATTTACTACTTGCTAATTTTTTAAACATATCCATAGAAGACTTGTTTTACCATAAGTCCGAGTATAATCCTTTTGGAGAAGGGCATTGGCCTTGCTTAAATCCTGCTGCTGAGCACTATAAAGCATTATTGGTACAGGATATACAAATAAAATACGGCAATGACAGCAAAAGTCCGCTTGGAATATTTAATTGTTCCTGCGGATTTTCATATATGCGTAACGGTCCTGATACTTCGGAGAGTGATAAATATAAGTTTACTAAAATTTTAGCCTTTGGTCCTGTTTGGGAAACAAGACTTAAAGAATTGGTTGAAAAGAGGTTAAGCCTGAGGGAAACAGCACGATTATTACAAGCAGATCCGGGTACAGTTAAAAAGTATGCTAAAAGGTTAGGAATGAAAACTTATTGGCAGGAGAGAAGCCAAATAAAAGAAATCAGTATAGATAATAATCATAATAGCGGCATTGAAATTATTTCACCACAGGAACATCGACAAAAATGGCTGGATTTATTAAATCGGTATCCAGAAATCAGCAAAACCGAATTGCGTCGAAAAAATGCAGCATTATATACTTGGCTTTACCGAAATGATAGAGAATGGTTGGACCGAAACTCTCCTCAATTGAAGGCAACAGTAAATATTATTTCACGGGTAGATTGGGAACAAAGGGATGATGAGATATTTAATGAAGTAAAAGAAGCGGTCACTGCAATGCTGACTATGGATATGAAGCCAAAACGAATTACAATAAGTGCAGTGGGCAGCAGTATTGGTATAAGGCCGCTGCTTGAAAAACATCTTGATAAACTTCCCAAAACTAAAGCATATTTAGAAGAGCATAAAGAGAGTATAAGCCATTATCAAATAAGGCGAATACATTGGGCAATACAAGAATTACAGAAGGAAGGTCAAGAATTACAATTATGGCGCATATCTAGATTGGCAGGATTAAGCGAAGAATATCAAAAGAACTTAGAGCAGACTATATGTGAACTAATACAAGACAAATAGTGCTTTTGACAAATATGTCTATAAATATTTACATTGTCTTTCTCTATTGGCTTGACAAGCGAAAATAGTTGAGTTACCATTTTAATACAAAGTTTTAAATAACAATTTAATATTAAATAAAACACATTAACAGAGCAATTTATATCTGCGTATTATTACGCCGATTGTTTGCTCTGTTTTTTGTTTTTAAAAGGAGGGATGTTGTCATGAGGATTATTAGTATGTTTGGCGTTGATAGGTATTTAGAATATTGCAGAGGCTGGTACAGGGTGTTGTTCGAATTTGAGAATTATAAACTACTGGATGCCACAGACGAGAATGGAGTTACAAGATATATTGT
>JAAYKT010000047.1 GCA_012522255.1 Clostridiales bacterium | reverse complement strand
GCTAATGGGTATGAGGATTATACTAGGGTGATTACATTAATTGTTGAAGAGAAAGAAGGATCAGAAACAGAAGAGGTATTTTATGATGCATTGGGCACGATTACAAATATAGAACCCGATAGTGTAACTTATGAAAAAGATCTCGAAGACGAATATGGAAGATTTCTTGTGCCTGTAGATAGTGTTAAATTTAGTTTCACTGGAGCCATTGGAGAAGAAGAGTTAGAAATGCAAGCGATTTGTAGTTGTGGACGTCGGATTATTGATACTGAAGAAATATTGGAAATATTTATAGATGTAATAGAAAGCATCTCTGAATTTGTGAACACCTTTCTTGCACCTAATGATATAGAGCGGGAGGATTTACTATTGTTGTTAAATAACACCATTACAGATAATGATAGAATAACAGTTAACTATATTGGAGATAACGGGAACGGATTCAAAATTAGTGGATCTATAATACTAATTAGACTAAGCTTGTTATATAACGATGACACACATTATTTAGATACCATTATAGAGTTTGATGTAAAAATTGCAGAACCAGGTTCACTTGATGAAGCAGAAGGGATAGTTAGGGTTTCTTTTGCAAAAGAATATTATGCAGACATTGTTGTAGATCAATATGGTGAAAATGCGGTAAACCTAAAAAATAGTATAGAAAATGATGTAGAAAGATGGCTGTTGGATTTTAATAATATTCAGGTAAGTATAGATGGGTTTGATTATAGTTTTGATGAAAGTAATAATTGCCAATATATTTCTGGAAATTTAGAATTGGATTTGGATGGCGATACAAGAAGAATTGAGTTCAACACTATATTAATTCCCTTTGTATACTAGCCTTAATGCGAATCTTAAGATTATATAAAGCCTGGGAATAAGATCAATCCCAGGCCTTACCTCCTCTTACTTCCAATAATTATTCGCCGCAGCTACTGTTTGAAAATTTGTTGCAATCACATGAGAGGCTGCAATCAGACTGTCTGCATTTCTTGAATACTTAGGCCGTAATTTTTTACGTATATTTTCATCCGGTTGAGTATATTCAACTCCCATTTGTGAGAGCTTTATAGCCAATTCAAAACCTTCCTGAGGTGTATTTGTTTTTAGACTAAGGAGCCATTTTTTCATATATTGCTCATCCCTTCAATTAAATCAATTAACATTAATTACGCTAAAACCTTATTAATAGTATATGTATTTTGGGCAATGAAGTTAACAAAACATTCTACGTTTCCAAAGATAACCAATACTTCTAATTGTAAAATTTTGAATAATCATTTAAAATGATATTACATAAGCCTTTTCCGGAGGTGCTTTTTATGAATCCGTTACATCAAAGAAGATGCGGCATTTTACTGCATATCTCCTCATTGCCAAGTTTTGATTCATGTTTTGACTTTATTGATTTGTTGAAAAAAAGTGGGCAATCCTATTGGCAGATACTTCCTCAAAATCCTGTGATGGATGAAGGTTCCCCATATAAGTGTTATTCAGCCTTTGCGGGAGATATTCGTTATATCGGAAAAGTTAAAGCGGATTTCAAATACGCTGATTTTGAAAGGGATAACAGGTATTGGTTAACAGATTATGCTTTATTTGTTGCATTGAAAAGACAATTTGACAATTTACCCTGGTACGAATGGGATAAGGATATAGCTTTTAGAGATGAAAAGGCTGTTAAACACTATAAGAATATATATAGATCTGAAATTAATGATGAAAAGGCTAAGCAATTTGATTTTTATACTTCATGGAAGGCGGTAATGGATTATGCCGAGAAGAATGAAATTCGAATAATAGGTGATATGCCTTTGTATGTTGCCCATGACAGTGCGGATGTATGGTCAAGGCCAAAGTATTTCTTTTTGGATAAAGAAGGATACCCCACAAAAGTTTCGGGTGTTCCGCCGGATTACTTTTCTACTGAAGGACAGCTATGGGGTAACCCTGTTTACAATTGGGACACGATTAAAAAAGATAAATACAGATGGTGGATAGAAAGAATTAAAAGACAAAATTCTTTATCCCATATAATCAGGATCGATCATTTCCGGGGTCTTGAAAGCTACTGGGAAATAGATGCCGGTGAAATGAGTGCAAAAAAGGGTAAATGGGTAAAAGCCCCGGGAGAAGAATTGTTAAAAGAAATCGTGAAGTCAGATATTCCTATCATAGTCGAGGATTTGGGAATCATCACCCCTGAAGTAATAGCGCTGAAGAACAGGTTTTCTTTACCGGGGATGAAGGTACTGCAATTTGACAGGGATATAGATGAACAAAATCTTGTGGTTTATACCGGTACCCATGATAATGATACTTTATTAGGCTTTTATAAAAATCTTAAGGATGAGGATTGTAAAAAAGCACAAAATATTCTGTCCGAAATGGATGTGG
>JAAYKT010000046.1 GCA_012522255.1 Clostridiales bacterium | reverse complement strand
AGTCGACCTGATTTTAAAAAGCGGAGATGCAAAAGCAAAGATAAAACTCGTTGACTTACGAAAGGAACTAAAAGATCAGGAAAAGGTCAATATCTATTTTGAAGAAAAAGACTGTGAAGATAAATTTACAGGCTACACAGGCATAAAGGTTTTAAAATTCAAAGTTGAAATTGACTGCAAGGAAATAAGGCCTTCTAAAAAAATTCCTTTGGAAGCTGATTTTGGTGCATTGCCAAAGGATATAAAGAACAGATTAAAAGCAGGTGTCTACATAAGACAGAACGGAGAGCTCACATATATAAAGGGAAGCAATGTTTCCAAAAAAGGTGTTGTAACCTTTATGGGTGATATGCAAGATGAGTATATAGTTGCAGAGTATGATAAAAAATTTGACGATATGGGCAAATATGAGTGGGCTGAGGAATTTGTGGAAGTTTTGGCTGCCAGGGAAATTACTACCGGCACAGGGGAGAACAGTTTTAATCCCGAACATGTAGTGACCAGAGCTCAGTTTGCAGCTTTCATAACCAGGGCATTGGGATTGGAATACACATTGCCCACAAATCCATTTAACGATGTAATAAAAGGAAAATGGTATGCAGTGGATGTGCTTGCAGCATCGCAATCTGGGATCATATTGGGCGATAACAGGGGATACTTTAAGCCGGATGACGTGGTGACAAGGGAACAAATGGCGGTAATAATCATGAGAGCCTATGAGCATAAGCTGGGCAAACATAAGGCCTCTGCCGCGAGCTTTTATGATATGGGGAGTGTATCCGGCTATGCCAAAGATGCGGTATCGTCAGCAAGGGCTCTCGGGATTATCTCCGGCACTGGAAGCGGAAACTTTGAACCCGCGGGCAAAGCGGATAGAGCAGCCGCAGCAAAAATGATCGTGAAATTGCTGGAGCACCTGTTTGAATAGGTGCCAGGCACCGGAGTTTAGAAGTTATTGAGCAAAGAATAAAGATTTACATACCTTGGAATTATTGATATAATTAAATTAACAAAAGACGAGAGGTAAAACATTGGATAAGAAAGAGCAAAGTTTATTAAACCCACTTAGCGATATAGTATTTAAGGCATTATTCGGCACAGAAGAAAAAAAGAGTCAAATAATACTCATAGACTTCTTAAACTCAATACTATCCCTAGAAGGCGAAGAAAAGATAGTAAGTATAGTGCACATGAATCCTTTTAACCTTCAGGAATACAAGGGTGATAAAGAATCTATATTGGACCTTAAAATAAAAAACCAAAAAGAAGAAAGAATAAACATAGAAGTACAAATAAATAATATAGATGACTTTAGAAAGAGGAGCCTCTACTATTGGGCAAAAATGTATGCAGAAACAATAAATGATGCGGATAGATACACAACTTTGAAAAAAAGCATAGTAATAAATATAATGGACTTTGATATAATAAATGAAACGGAAAGATATCATACCGAATATAAAATAATGGAAAAGGAAGAAAAATTTCAACTAATAGATGATTTGGAAATACACTATATTGAGCTAAGAAAGTTTAAAACAGAAAAAGAGCCGGAAAACATGAAGGCTATAGAATTATGGTTAAACTTTATAAAAAAAGCAGGGAAAGAAGACATAAAAGAATTGATAAAAAGAAAGGAGGAGCTAAAAATAGCCATGGAAATGTTAAAGAAAATAAGCGCGGATGAACTATTGAGAGAAAAATACGCAGCCAGAGAAAAAGCCAGGCTTGATGCGAAATCGAGTATGGCATATGTAGAAGAAAGAGGCAGAGCGGAAGGAAAAGCCGAAGGAAAAGCCGAAGGAAAAGCCGAAACATTAATAAAACAGCTTAGCAAGAAATTCGGGATTCTGCCGGCATCATTGCAAGATAAGATTTTAAAAGCTTCTCTTTTAAAATTAGATCTTTTAGCGGAAGAAATATTTGATATTGCATCCATAGATGAAGTCGAAAAAATGATCAGGGAATGAAAATGATATAAAGTTAGCTTAAAAAGAGTCCCCTCGGGGACTTTTGTTTTGGCACAATAGGTGCCGGGCACCGAAAATGTGATGCCAGGCACCGGAGTTTAGGAGTTATTAAGCACATAACCAAATAATCCTGCATTTTTAGAGAATGCAGGATTATTTGATATGCTCGTCCCCCTAGCCCCCAAAGACCCTCAACGCCCTACTATAGAGTTAGAGTCAAAGGTCAAGAGGCAGTAGGCCTCACCCCCTAACAGCAAAAACAGACCAGGAGAACCGTCCCCCTGGTTCCCCCTGGTTGCTTCTTGTACAAACCCCTCAAATAGTTTATTATATATATTATAATCATAATTATGCAAGGAGTGCAGTAAATGGCAAAACAGTGGGTTAAAACGTCGAAAAAAAGTGGAAAAACTTCGGCAGCATCGACATCGTCAATAGCTCCGACGGCTCAAAAAGATACCCGTCGACAAACATCGACATCTTCACAGGCCTCGGCAGCTCCAACAGCACCGGCAGAAGTGGCAATAACCAAAAGGATCCCGGATAATATATCCATCAGCATGCT
>JAAYKT010000406.1 GCA_012522255.1 Clostridiales bacterium | reverse complement strand
TATAGGAATGGAGAAAAATGCAGCCACATCCTTTGGTATCAATGATCCCACATGATAATTCTTTTTATATTCAAAAACATCGGGAATTATAATGCTTTCACCGGTTTGTTTGGTTTTTTCAATTATATACCTATAGAACCCTTTGTTTTCATCTTTGGTATTTGCATATAACATTTGTATTTCATTATTTTCATCTGTAATGGCCAAAAATCCATTCTTTGCCTGAGTAAAACCCATGAATGCTTCAATAAATTTTTTGATATTATCCTCTATATCAATACCAAAACCGTTTATTCTGTCAAACAGTTCCAATAAAAATTTACCCAACATTAATTTGCTATACTCATAATCCTTTTTATACAGGGCCTCTTCACTTTCTATCAATAGGTCTTTAAATTTTTTATAATCAAAATATCCATTTATCTCATCCTCTATATCCGCTTTTTTACCTGGTACAGCTATCAAACTGTGAACCAGTCCTTTATGTCCCGTAATCTTTTGCGAAACAGACATCAGGCTCTCCTTTACAGAGTTTCTTCCGTGGGATTTTAAAAATTGTATTTTATTTTTACCCGAAACCCCATCAGTAAATAATCTCAAATAATTAAATGATGTGATAAAGCTCTTTAGGCCCTCATGCAAGTTGCCTTTATCAACGCACTCCAAACCAATTGCGTTGTAAATTTTATATTTTATTTCATTGCTGTCAATATAATCAAATTCCTTATTTAGAGCTGATAGTTTTTCTATCTTGTTGCCGCCTGTAGCTGTAACTATTGATAAATACCTATGCATAATATCCAATCTTGGAGTATCAATCACATCTTTATAATCCAAAGATAAATCTAAAAAGCTTTTAGCCTTTTCGTATTCCTTCTTTTCTGTATATAACTCTGCTATCTTTTGACAAGCCAGCCTTCCGGTTTTGTAGCTTTTACAGTTAAAAATGGAGTGGCATAATTCTTTAAGTTCTATAAAATCCATACTCCCCTTAAGTTTGATATCACACAAACAATCTATCAGAATAACATCGGTATCAATACTTATGCCCCAGGATTTAGATATTTCTATTGCCTTATTTGTATTGTCTTTAGATTCTTCGTACATACCCATTACGTAATGGTAAATTGCTTTATTGCAATAATAATGCTTTAACACTTCTCCGGAATCTTTCTTACCAAAAACAACCCTTTCACCTTTTTCTATATACTCTTCATATTTTATATAATCTTCCAATTCCAGATTAACCATTGCAACATTATTATAGAGCATGCCTTTGATGTATATATTAGAGTATCGTTCTGCCAATTCCAAGGCCTTGTCTAAATAAATCAGACTTTCTCCGAAATTTTCTTCATGTTTATATACTTCAGCGAGATTTATATAGGATAATAATATATGAGTAATGTTATTGATTTCTTGTGAAATAATTAGGTTTTTCTTAAAATATTTTTCGGCCATTTTATAGTCATCAAGATAATCAAGATAAATAGCCCCTATGGCATTGTTAGCCACAACTAACCCGTCATAGGCATTCAGTTCTTCCAAAACCGCCACACTTTTGAGGGAGACCTCCATTGCCTCTTCATGACGGGACTTTTTTAGCAATGCCTTGCCGTATAAAGACATGAACATACCATAATAATATTTTTCTTCTGCACCTAATCCTTTTAGCACTTTTTCAACTATTTTTATAAAAGTATCTATTTTTCTTCTGTATATCAATAAATCACTTAATGCCAAAATCAGATCCAAAAATCCTTTTCTGTATTGGTTCGCCCTTATAAGTTTTTTAGCCATTTGGGAATATTTCAAACAATTTTTAATATCATTAAGTTTATAGTTGACATATATGTTTTTAATGTATATATCTATCAGCAAAAATATATTCCCATATGATAACGTTTCGGCAACCTTATAACAATCATGGCTCTTTGCATATTTCCCTATCTTATAATACAAATCGCCTAATTCTATGTTTATTTGAATTCTTTTCGTGCAGGTTGAATCAGATTCAAACATATCCAACCCTTGTTTTAAGTAGTCTATCGCCCTCGTATATAAATTTTTTTCTGCCATTTCATTTGCTGTTATTATTGTTTGTTCAATAGCATCTTTTTTCCTGCCACCTTTAGACATATGATATATCAATTCATCTCTATAATCC
>JAAYKT010000405.1 GCA_012522255.1 Clostridiales bacterium | reverse complement strand
CTTCATTTGTAGACTTTTCGGAAATAAAAGCTAGGTTGATTCCGTTTGCCACTTTATTCCTAACTAATCCTAATGCATCATCCCATTCGGTTTCTTTTAACATGCCGTTATCCTTTACCAAAGGTTTTAGTATCCTATCCGGGGAATTAATGAAGCTGTTTTCATACTTACCCTTTTTGCATAGGTTCCCATTATTTAATCCTAAGCCCACCTCTGCTGTTGTCCTGATGACCAAGTCCCCGGCAGCATGCAACTTTATGGTGCAACCTGTACCGCAATGATTACAGGTTGTTTCAACTGTTTCTTCCGGAAATGGCCCAGGTTTTGTTAGATCCACTTTTTCTGTCAAAGCACCTACAGGACACGAGGAAATACACTGACCGCAGGATTCACAACGACTATCCGCACCTAATGGATTGCCAAAGGATGGTTCTATTGTTGCATTATAGCCTCGGGATATAAACCCTAATGCACCCGCCCCCTGAACCTCTAAGCATATTCGGACACATCTTCCGCACATAATGCACTTATTTCTATCTCTTTTTATAAATGGATGGCTCTCATCAATGGGATGCTTTGTAATGGATCCGGCAAACCTATCCTGTTTTGCATCATAGGCAGTTGCATATTCTCTGAGTTTGCATTCGTGAACATCCATACACCCACAGGATAAGCACCTTTGTGCTTCCTTCCTTGCCTGTTCCTCGCTGAATCCCAATTCAACCTCTCTGAAATTATGTTTTCTTTCTTCTTTATTCAGCATGGGCATCTTGACTTTTTCTTTCGTTTCTTCATCATTATATTCATCTTTATCCACTTCTTGTAGCTTTTTACCTTTTACATGGTTATACATGCCATGGAATTTTCTTATTTTTTCACCTTTCAAAATCTGGTCAATAGAATGAGCAGCCATACGCCCCGCGGCTATTGCCTTGATTGCAGTTTGGGGTCCGGTAACCGCATCTCCACCCGCAAATACCCCATGAATATTAGTAGTCAATAAATCCGGATCTATATCAATCCTGTTTCTGCTTGTCGCAATATTAAAATCATCGTTTATAAAGCTTAAATCCTGTGTTTGACCTATTGCGCCTATAACAATGTCAGCAGGCATTTTAAATTCAGAATTCGGTATCTCAATAGGTCTTCTTCTACCGCTGGCATCCGGTTCTCCCAATTCCATCTTGACAAATTCTACACATACAAGCCTTCCCGTCTCACTGATAATCCGTTTTGGTGCTGCCAAAAATTCAAATTCTACCCCCTCATACTCTGCTTCATCTATTTCCATTTCATGAGCGGGCATTTCCTTTTTTGTTCTTCTATAAGCCAAAGTTACCTTATCGGCCTTGAGCCTCAAAGCGGTTCTGGAGGCATCTATGGCTGTATTGCCTCCGCCAATAACTACTACATTCTTACCCGACAGATCAATTTCATCACCCAATCCCACCTTGCCGAGAAATTCCACGCCGCTATATACTTCCGGGCATGTTTCACCTTCACACCCGATTGGAAGACCAACTTGAGAACCCACAGCCAGATATATTGCCTCGTAACCGTCGTTTTTCAAGCTTTCATAGGTAATGTCTTTGCCGAAGGTCTTTTCGTATTGTATTTCTACACCTAATTCTTTTATCATATCAATTTCTTTATCCAAAATATCTTTTGGCATCCTGTATTCGGGGATACCGTATCTGAGCATTCCGCCGCCCTTTGGCCATCTTTCAAATATTGTTACCGAATGACCTTTTTTAGATAAGTAAAAAGCACATGATAATCCTGAAGGGCCGGCACCAATAACAGCTGCCTTTTTACCGGTTGCAGCTTTTCTATTTGGAACATAATGATGTCCGCTATTTAAGTCATAGTCTGAAGCAAACCTTTTAAGGTAATCAATCCCCACCCTGTCATCAACAAGGTTCCTCCTGCATTCATCCTCACAAGGCCTTGTACATATCCTACCACAGACCACTGGAAGCGGGTTCATCTCCTTAATCAGCTTAACTGCTTCCCGATAATTACCGTTGGCAATATGGGCTATATAACCTTGGACGTCGATTCCTGCCGGGCAAGTCAAACTGCATGGCGCCACGCAATCCCCATAGTGCTGTGATAAAAGCAGTTCCAGACACATCTTCCTTGAATCATTGACACCTTTGGTTTCTGTCCTAACCACCATTCCATCAGTCACTTCGGTACCGCAGGCAAGCATATTGCCCCTGGCACCCTCCACCTCTACCCTGCAAAGAAGACAAGAACCAAAATGTTTAAGTCTTTCGTCATGGCAAAGGGTAGGTATAAGAATTTCGTTTTCCTTTGCCACATCCAATATAGTCTGTCCCGGTTTCGCCGTAACATCTAATCCATTTATATTCAAATGTAGTTTTTCCATCAATTTCACCTCTTATCTTAAGTTATTCAATGACTATTGCATCAACTTTGCATGCTGTTTTACAAGCCCCGCATTTAATACAAAGGCCACTGTCAATTATATGGGGTTTTTTCACATGTCCGGATATGGCATTTGCAGGGCATACCCTGCTGCATGCCGTACAGCCGATACACTTATCTTCTATAATTCTATATTCAATAAGAGCCTTGCACTGTTTAGCAGGGCATTTTTTATCTTTAATATGAGCTTCATACTCGTTCCTGAAATACTTTATTGTTGTGAGCACCGGATTTGGAGCTGTTTGTCCCAGTCCACATAACGAGTTTTTCTTAATATTTGCCGATAATTCTTCTAAAAGTTCGATATCTCCTTCTTTGCCTTCCCCTTTGGTAATCTTGGTTAATATCTCCAGCATTCTTTTCGTACCTATTTTGCAAAAGGTACATTTGCCGCAGGATTCTTTTTGTGTAAATGTTAGGAAAAACTTTGCTATATCCACCATACAATTGTTTTCATCCAGCGCAACCATGCCGCCGGATCCCATTATAGCGCCGGTTTGATTAACAGAGTCATAATCTATAACCGTGTCTATCAGTTCAGACGGTATACAACCTCCCGAAGGACCTCCCATTTGTACAGCCTTGAATTTTTTTCCGGATGAGGTACCCCCGGCAATATCGTACACAATCTCTTTAAGAGTAATACCCATAGGTACTTCAACCAAACCGCCTTTGGCAAACTTCCCTGCCAAAGCAAAGACCTTTGTGCCTTTGCTTTTTTCTGTGCCGTATTTTGCATACTCGACTGCGCCATGAAGTATTATGTGGGCAACATTGGCTAAAGTCTCTACATTATTAATGTTTGTCGGTTTTTCCCACAATCCTTTCACGGCAGGAAAAGGAGGTCTCATCCTTGGCATTCCTCTCTGTCCTTCAATAGAAGCCAGAAGTGCCGTTTCCTCGCCGCAAACAAAGGCTCCGGCGCCTTCCTTTATATTAATTTTAAAACTAAAATTTGAGCCAAAAATGTTTTCTCCCAGAAGCCCTCTTAGCTCTGCTTTTTTTATGGCTATCTTAAGCCTTTTTATCGCCAGAGGATATTCTGCTCTGGCATAAATATATCCCTCGTCTGCACCAATGGCGTATCCGGCAATCATCATACCCTCAATAACAGCATGTGGGTCCCCTTCCAAGACGCTTCTGTCCATAAAAGCACCCGGATCACCTTCATCTGCATTGCATACTATATATTTTTTGTCACCTTTGGATTCCCTGGCAAATCTCCATTTTAAACCGGTAGGAAAACCCGCACCACCTCGACCTTTTAATCCGGAATTTAGTATTTCTTCTATTACCTCTTCCGGAGTCATGGTTTTGATTGCTTTCTCTATGGCTTTATAAGCATCCATATCCATGGCTTCATCTATTGATTCGGGGTTAATAATACCGCATCTTTTAAGAACTATTCTTCTTTGTTTATTAAAAAAAGAGTCTTCTGCAGTATGAATATCATCGCCTTTGACAATCCATTCCATTAACGGCACACCGTTTATCACATGGGACTCTATTATCTTTTCTACTTTTTCCGGGGTTACCTGACCATATATATAACTTTTCCCATCGGGGTCAATAACTTCTGTTAGAACCTCTTTATAGCAAATTCCCATACAACCTGTCTCATCTAATAATGTGCCTGATCCCATCTCACCTAATTTCTTCTCAAAAATCTCATAAACTCTTAAGCCGCCTGCCGCAATTCCACAGCTACCCAAGCCTACTACAACCTTATAATTATTGTTTTCCAACATACTCACCTCTGTCCGCATAAAATGATTTTATAATCTTTCTTGCCATATCCGGGGTGAGTCTTCCATAGGTATCTTCACCAATCATCATAACAGGGGCAAGGCTGCAGCAGCCCAGACAAGCCACTGCTTCCAAAGTGAATCTACCATCATCGGTTGTACCGCCAATATCTATTCCAAGCTCATCCATAAGTGCCTCTGCAATGGTCTCAGCGCCATTTACATGACAGGCAGTCCCGAAGCAAATTTTTATAAGCTTTTCGCCCACAGGTTTTAATCTGAATTGTGAATAGAAGGTAATAACACCCATTACCTGACTTGGATGCATGCCTGTCCTTGAACAAAGCATCTCAATGATATCTTGAGGTAGGTATCCAAAACTATCTTGTATATTTTGCAAAATGGGAATTAAATCTGATTCTTTGCCTTGGTATTTTTCTAATATTGCATCAAGTTTATAAAAGTCATTTTTTTGGGTACTGCAACAACATTTATTATCTTCCATTAAACGCATTCCTCCAAGTATTTATGATTTGTAAAAAATACATTGACATTTTTTTAACTATCACAATTATAAAGTAATTATTACCCTTCGTCAATTTAAAAAAATGGCCGAAAGGCCACTTTGATTACTCCGCATGATTTCCAAATATAATGTTGTTTATATTGCCACGGCATATAACAAAAAAAGGGACCTTATCGGTCCCTTCTTCTAATTCTTAATTCCAAAACCTTTTGGGTGATGATGCATCAATCTTGGTCTCGCTGCTTACTGTTCTTTCTACAACCTCCGTTATTGTTATCGGACTATTCTTAGTGTTCTTATCCGTAGATTTAGCCGGGATGCCGATATTAAATAACTTATAGCTGGTTTTGTTTTCACTAGTTATGACAACTTTTAATGTCAATGTGGCATCTTCTTTGCCTCTAAAAACCTTTATGCTGCGTAAAACTTTGCTCAGAGACTTGGCATCATAAGATTGCTCATCCACAAACTCCAATTTTGCTTCTTCGGTATAATTCAAATTATATCGAAGGGATCTGATTAAACTATTTGAGCTTGCGCTATCCATCACAAATTTACCGTCTATCATTTTTCCAATCTCTGAATAATTATAATTAGCCCCTGTAGCATGTACCGGTAAAGGTATAATAACCGGTGTCTCACTGTCTGCTTTTGCCTTTTCACTGAACTTGAATACATCAACAGTCAGCCATTTTTTAGCCATTTCAATCCTTAACAAATTTAATTTAATTTTTTCCTCTGCTGCAGCCTTTTCAATATTTTCCGCCTTTGTTTTTATGCCATTTATTTCAACTGAAAGCAATTTCTTTTCTTCCCTGTCGTTTAAATTAGCAAATCCCTCATCTATCCCTGATGTTTGTGATATAACAGTCTCCAATGACTTTTCAAATTCTTTTACTGCTCCGCCGGCAACTGCTATTAATGCCAAAGCTTCCTTTTCCGCATTTTCTTTGTTTGCTTTTATTAGCCCTTCATCAACAATTTCTGCGGGTACAGTAAAGGCCATATAGGTTTTTAACGCTTTATCTGCTTCTTCATTTTTTACTGTTAAACCCTTTACTTTACCTTGTAGCTCATCAACTGCTGTTTCCCATGCCTTTACTTTTCCTTTTAATGCAGTAATTTTTGCTGATTCTTCAGCTTCTTTACGTTTATCCTCTTCATCTTTTCTTTTTTGTTCTTCTATCAGGTATTTTACTCTTTCTTCGGCAGCAATTAGTTTTTCACTGTTTGTTACCAGTATCTTTTGTTCTTTTGTTAAACTTTCATAAGCTTCTTTAGCTGTATCTATAGCCGATTTATGTTCCAATCTTAAATCATCAAATACCGGTAATGATTTTATTGCATTTATTACCTCTGAAGCTGCTAACCAATTAGCTTCCCTGCGCTTTTCGTCTTCATCTTTTCTTTTTTGTTCTTCTATCAAATCTTTTATTCTACTTTCGATAGCCACCAGCTTTTCAAAGTTTTTATTTGATATCATGTCCTGCTGATGCCTTGTCAATCTATCATAAGATTCTCTTATGGGTTCTACATCCTCTTTTAATTCCAATGTTACATATTGAAGGCTTGGCAACTTATTTATTTTTTCCTCTACTGCCGATGCTGCCATCATGTCCATTCTTTCAGAGGAACCCTCTGCTTCCAAGTCTGAAATTTTTGTTTCTACATCCTGTAACTTTTTATAATTGGTAATCAATAATTTTTGGTCTTCTGTTAAAACATCATAGGCCCTTCTTGCTTCTATCACTTGATCTTTATCAGTAAGTTTTATAACAGAAGGTTCGGGCAAAACCGCAATTTTAACCATTACAGGATTAGCTGCCAACTGGTTCTCTGCTGTTTTTATTTTAGCTGCAGCAACTGAAATTCGTCCCTCAAGAGATGCCTGCATACTCAAATTGCTTACTTTAGTAACTTCTCTATCTGCGTTTATTTTATGGTTCATCGCATTATCAATTTTCTCTTGTGTACTCAAATCCAATACAGCATTTTCCAACTTGGCTACCAAAATTTCCGCTTCTTTGTAGTCAACATCCGGTACTTCAGCAGGTGCCAAATCAGAACCTGTGAAATAGAATTCGTCACCTTTGACATCTTCACTGGTGTTTAGTACCAAATCCTTGGCTGGAGACACAATTGTTAAGCAGTATTCATAATGACCTTCCAAAGGATTCCCTAAGGATAACAACACTCTGTTTTTATCTATTTTTTTCAGATTATTACTTATAGTCTTATAATAAGCAGAATCATCCACATTCTTTATAGTGTAGGTGCCTGAATTACTTATGGGTTCGTTATATTCAATCTCTACCGTATATCTATCCAATGCGATTACATCCACAATATAGGGCTTATCATCATCGGTATACTCTCCATAGAAATATGTGTAGCCGTTTTCCCTGTTTATGGCTGGTATTCCATGTTTATCTGTCAAAACCTTACTTACATCTATCTTGTAGTCCTTGTTTCCATCAATGGCTTTAGATGTAATGGTAAATGTAACAAATTCCTTTTCATCAGTATAATCTATAGTAAACGTAGCTGATGGTGAAATAGCGCTTACTTTATTATCTTCCAATAACCCGATTCCACTTATCATAACTTCCTTAGACATTTCTACCTCAAAGGTTTTGCCATCGATTTGTGAAATATAGTCAACCTCCGGTGGATAAGGTTCATCGTTGCTGCCATATACATAATCATTACCATTAAAATCTCTAATATCAAACCAATTCCTATTCAATGACCTATCAGTAATTCCCTTAAGGGATTGATCCTTGTCTATCGTGTACATATCGTTATAACCCGTTACTGCCTTACCCCCAGCTATGTCAGAAAACTCAATCACATTTCCGTCATCCGAATATGCCTTGGCAAAAAGTGTTATAGAATCTTTACCTGTTTGATTTAAAACCAATTTGGTTCTATATTCACCTGTGCTCGTGTACCAAACAGGCTCATCAAACACTACCGATACAACATTTTTGTTTTCCGTAAATATATATTCCAACCTTGGCCTTGTATTATCCGTTTCACCATCCGTTGCTCTGAATTCAATGGTAAGTCTCAATACATTCTCTGCCTTGTCCCTAACACCGTCTATAGTCAGCTTGTAGACTTTTCCTGCGGTCATGGAAGCTATATTAAGTGTAATCTTTTCATCCTTATAAACTGCTTTGGTTGGATATCCTATATTATTATTTATTACATAATTTGAAATGTCCTCTGCCGTTTCTTTCACTAAAGGTTTTGAGAAATACAATTCTATTTCATTACCATCAATAATCTTATAATCCCTCACAGTGGATGCAGCAAAATCATCTCTTTTTACGGATATGGTCTGGGTATTATTTTTCTCCAAAACATTTCCAAATTCATCCGCAATATTATAAACTTTCATAGAGTAACTGGAGTTTATAACCAAGTCATCCGTCTCAAGCATTACTTTATATTTGTTGCCTTCATAGGATACCTTATCTACATGGGCAACATAGATTTCTTCTTTATATCTATCGTTCTTAATAATCTCATAATTGCCGGCATCCAAAAGGGTATCTTCATCCAACCTGCTATTATCCGTAAAAGCCAATTGTATGTGATTTCTGGACAGAACCTTAGTATCATTTTTTGATAACTGTGGTGCCGTTTTATCTTCTCTCATACCGTTAAAAGTTTTCTTTACAGCTCTTTTCATCACATTAGCCGATTTTGTTGTATCCACTATATTATCTATGGTAATTTCATACTTCAGTCCCGACCTTTGGGTTTCTGTATCAAGTTCAACTTCGTATATTTTATCGTCTTCATCAATGTAAAGATAAGCATCATAAATATCCAATTCTCCATCTTTGCTGTCTATTATATAATTGCCTATATTCTCCGCCGTATCTTTGGTAACCGCCTTAGAAAAAGTGACTACCACCCTTTGATTTGTTTCAGCCTTAACATCTCTCACAGTGGGCGGATTCAAGTCAGGTCTCGAATAAAAGGTTTTGGTCTGAGATCTGAGTTGAGCCCCGTCAATGGATTTGATTCCTGTAACTTTTAGTGTATATTGTTTCCTTGACTCCAATCCATAGGTGGACAGTATTACCTTTTTACCTTCTATTTCAGCTTTATCCACGCTCACCCCGGCTATATAATAATTGGATGCATCCGTTGCACTATAGTGGTCCAACTCCTTATCAAATTCTATAACCACTGTTTCAATATCTTCGCTTTTTATCGTCTTCATTGAAGGTGACCCAGATATTTTCGCCACACCTGTAAATCTTATCTTTGTTTTACCTGCTGTCAAAGTATAAAGTTTCCCGCTACTTTGGGTAGAAGTCTCTAACCTTACTAAGTTTTCTCCAATATAAAATGCATTCTTTATTGTTAGTCCATCTATAGAGTAATTATTGGTATTTTCAGCATCATATGCACTGATATAATTTTCATATTCCACCTCAACAACAGTATTCCCTATAGCCTTGACACTTTTTACTTTTATATCTATTTCATCACGTATAAGTCCCGCATAGATTGCTTCAGACTTGGTTATTACTTCATCATCAATGAGTACATTTATAAATAATTTGCCGGATTTTGTTTTCGTTTTGAGTGCAGAAACTGTGGCTTTAGCCAAAAGATCAATATTAAAATCAGACTTATAGCTTGGTTTTAAACCCTTGGTCTCTGCAAATTCCAGTGTTTCACCCCAGCTAAAATCTCCTGATTTGCCGTTTACACTTTGCTTATATCCCAAAGTCTCTAAAAGAACTTTAAAATACTCAGCTTCACCTATGCTTTTATAAGGTAAAAATTCACCATTTTCGTTTCCTATAAAGCCTAAGTCGGGATTAGCCTTTAAATATGCTAAAACATTTTTTCCTTCTTTCCATTTTACATCACTTACATCTGCGAAATTATCCCAGCCTCCATACTCTAATGACTTTTGATAGAGCCCTTTAAGCTTCAGTATTGATATCGCTGCAGTAAAACGATCCATCCTCTTAGTCATATATTCATCGGTAACCCCGTTACCGTCTCCCTCCAACATTCCAATTGTTGCGAGAGTCCTTGCTTCCTCACTTACTCTTATAGTTGCTGCATATAGAGGCATTGCAGAAAAGCTTGTAATTATTAAAGTAAGTGACAATACAAATGCAATTATTTTCTTCATAATAAAACCTCCTTCTACGTATTTATATTATGTATAGTTATTGTAATGTATAAAGCTGCTATCAAAATATATGTACAATTATTTTTCATCACAACTTTTCATTAGAAAATCCAAATAATCCCCGATAACAACGAAAAATTTAATATCTTTTGTAAAAATCCAAACATTCACCTCCCTGACTCTGCTATAAATACTAAAACATTCCCTTATACAATTATAACTATTTTAGTTTTTAATTCCAATCCATAGACGTATATATTTTAGAAAAGGTTCCATATAATGCGTCAATAATTATTATATGGGAAAAGAGATTCATGCCTGAATAAATTTTACAAAGCTATTTTTTTGACTATAATATAAAGAAAGGTTGTAAAGGGTGCTGGACGGTGAGCAATTTTGCTTGCCGGATTTATGCCTAAATGTTAATACAATTTATATTTATAGGGAGATGTTTATGTCTTCACCACTGTTTCTAAAGATAATTCTATACTATCTAACGATTATGGTACTTGCTTTTTTAATAAATATTACAATTAAAATGCTTTTCCCGATTATGAAGATGGGTTTAAAAAGTACCTTAAGTATATTTAAAAAAGAAAAGACCATATATGTAAAAATAGTTTCCAAAAGGGCTTATACTTTTAATGATGAAAACAAGGACAGCATCCAAAATTATTATCTTACTTTTGAAGATAAGGATAAAAAAGTATATGAATTCTTAGTAGATCAATATTACTACATTTTTTATATGGAAGAAGAAAAAGGATTGCTTACATACAAAGGTGAGCATTTTATAGAATTTGTCAGAAAAAACAAAAACGGTCATTGAGATTAAAAAACCATTTTTGATCCTTCATTTTACTTATGCGATACGTGGTTGTGTTTACTGTAACAAATTAAGATAGCTAACAATTAGTTTTATTTCATTCGTT
>JAAYKT010000404.1 GCA_012522255.1 Clostridiales bacterium | reverse complement strand
TGGTGAGTATGAAAAAAGCGTACCAATAGTGAATTTCTACGACATAAGTGCTGATGTAGGTAATATACGGCATGAAGGTGGGGTTACTTTTAATAAGGGGAAGAAACCTGAAAAAATGCTCTACAATCTGTTGAGTGTATTTACGAATGAGAACGATTTAGTTTTGGACTTTTTCATGGGATCTGGGACAACTGCAGCTGTAGCACATAAGATGTTGCGTCGTTACATTGGTATTGAGCAGATGGACTACATTAAAGATAAGACTTTAGTTCGGCTAAAGGTTGTAATCTGCGGTGAACAAACAGGTGTCTCCAATGAAACCAACTGGCATGGTGGTGGTTCATTCGTCTACGGTGAACTAGCAGAGCGAAGCGAGACATTAGCAGGTAAGCTTCAATTGGCTGAAAACAGTGAAGCCGTCCTTGATGTCCTTGATCAAGCCACGGATGATGGACTTTTACGCCCTTCTATTCTCCCGGATGATTTAAAGAAAACTCGTGATGACTTTTTGAAATTCTCGTTACAAGAACAAAAGCAACTTGTGATGGAGCTTTTAGATAAAAACAAACTCTATATCAACCTTTGCGATTTGGATGACGAGGAAATGCAAGTCTCTGAAGAAGATAGAGCTTTCACACGCAGTTTCTATGGTATGGATAAAGATACGGAGGCTTTAAATGAGTGAAAAATATCTCTACGAAACTTTAGAGGCCATCGATTCAGCGGGCCTCTTGACCGAGCTTCCCGATTATATTTCGGCAAACCTTTCTCCTCATATTGAACTACGCGATTATCAGGAAAAAGCATTTCGTCATTTTATCACCTATGCTGAAAACAACGACTTGCGCAAAAATAAGCAGCTGCACACTTTGTTTCACATGGCAACGGGTAGCGGTAAGACTGTTATGATGGCGGGGCTTATTTTCTATCTCTATGCGCAAGGATATCGCAACTTCCTATTCTTTGTGAATCAGACAAATATTCTGGAAAAGACCAAGGAAAACTTCCTGAATCATGCGTCCGGGAAATATCTTTTTGCAGAACAGACCGCCATGTTTGGGGAGCAAATATCGATCCGCGAGGTACAGAATTTTTCATATTCAGACCCGCAGGGGATCAATATCTGTTTTACAACAACGCAGCAACTACACCTAGATCTTAACTTCTCAAAAGAAAACAGCCTGACCATCGAGGATTTTGAGGATAACAAGATCGTTCTTATTTCTGATGAGTCGCATCATGTTAATACGAAAACAAAACTCAACAAAGCTGAGGAAGCCGCCCTGACCTCTTGGGAATACAGTGTCGAGCGAATTTTTCGTGCCAATAAGGACAATGTTTTGCTTGAATTTACAGCGACAGCTGACCTTAAAGATCCGAATGTCAACAGAAAATATCTCGATAAAATCATTTTTAATTACCCTTTGGCTAATTTCCGTGAAAGTGGGTTTACGAAGGATTTTCAAAACTTGCAGACTGATTTAGGCCTTTGGGAACGTACTTTGGTTGCACTGGTCATTAGTGAATATCGATTGAATCTTTTTGCTGATAGTACGCAGAACGTGAAACCGGTCATTCTCCTAAAGTCACAACGCATCGTTGATTCACAAGCGTTTTATGATTCATTTTTTGAATACCTGCAGAACTTAGATGTTGATGAATTAGACCGCCTAAGTTCATTGGGAGGTGAACTGTTTCGCACAGCCATAGCTTATTTCAAGGCAAAAGATCCGACTCTTCACTCATTAGTTAACGCATTGCAGCAAGCTTTTGCGGAAGAGAATGCCATCATTATGAACGGCGCTACCGATAATACGATTGAGAAACAGTTAGCAGTTAACTCTTTAGAGGAAAGAGATAACCCTTATCG
>JAAYKT010000045.1 GCA_012522255.1 Clostridiales bacterium | reverse complement strand
TCGGCCAGCAGACTCAGGGCGGCGGAAGCCGGGTTATGTCTTTTGGCAAAAGCAGAGCTAAGCTTGTTACACCCGATAAGAAAAAGGTCAGTTTTGCGGATGTTGCCGGAGCGGATGAAGAAAAAGAAGAGCTTGGAGAAATAGTTGATTTTCTCAAACAACCAAGACGTTTCGTCGAACTGGGTGCGAGGATACCAAAAGGTGTTTTCTTGGTAGGTCCTCCCGGTACCGGTAAAACATATCTGGCAAAGGCGGTGGCTGGAGAAGCCGACGTTCCTTTCTTTAGTATAAGCGGTTCCGATTTTGTTGAAATGTTTGTGGGTGTGGGTGCTTCGAGAGTGAGGGATTTATTTGAGCAAGCCAAGCGAAACTCGCCTTGCATAATTTTTATAGATGAAATTGATGCTGTGGGCAGGCATAGAGGAGCAGGCCTGGGCGGTGGTCATGATGAAAGAGAACAAACATTAAATCAACTCCTTGTCGAAATGGACGGTTTCAATATTAATGAGGGTATTATAATTATAGCGGCTACTAACAGGCCGGATATATTGGATCCTGCGCTTTTGAGACCCGGGAGATTTGACAGACAGATTACCGTAGGCATTCCGGATATTAAAGCAAGAGAAGAAATACTAAAGATTCATGCCAGGAATAAACCACTGGGAGAGGACATCAGTCTTGAAGTCCTGGCCAAAAGCACACCCGGTTTTACCCCGGCTGATTTGGAAAATCTTATGAATGAGGCAGCTATTCTTACAGCAAGGAGACAGAAAAAGAAAATAGAAATGAAAGAGTTGGAAGAAGCAACTCTCAGGGTTATTGCGGGTCCTGAAAAGAAAAGCAAAGTTATAAGCGAACAAGACAGGAGACTTACGGCTTATCATGAGGCGGGTCACGCAGTGGTACAGAAGTTCATACCAAATTCGGATCCGGTTCATCAGGTTTCAATTATCCCAAGGGGAAGGGCAGGTGGTTATACATTATCTTTGCCAAAACAAGATAAGTATTATATATCCAAATTGGAGCTGGAGGATAAAATTGTAATGCTTTTAGGCGGCCGTGTGGCCGAGAAGATGGTTTTGGATGATGTCAGCACCGGTGCCAAAAATGATCTGGAAAGAGCTACGGCTATTGCGAGGCAAATGGTTACGGAGTACGGAATGAGTGATACCTTAGGCCCCATGACTTTTGGGACTGAGCATGATGAGGTGTTCATCGGTAAAGATCTCGCAAGAGGAAGAAATTACAGCGAAGAGGTAGCGGCTTTAATAGATAAAGAAATATTCAAGATAATAGAAATAGCTTATAAAAAGGCTGAAAAAATTTTACGGGATAATATAAACAAACTGCATGACGTTGCTAATGCCTTGCTTGAAAAAGAAAAACTGGATAAGCAAGAATTTGAAGAAATATTTGCAAATGCATGAAAAGGAATGGCAGTGACCATTCCTTTTACATATAGGAATACTTTGGCTTTAAATATGATGCTTGGGTAGGGAGTTGCATGTGACCGGTTCAATATTCGATCTTTCGGCGTACTAACAATGATGAGAGGAAATATTTCATAGCTTTGGCACTATATAATAAGCTTAAGTATTAAAGTTTTTAATAATATGGAGGTGCAAATGTAGTGAAAACAGATATACAGATAGCACAGGAGGCTAATATCAAGCCTATAAAAGATATAGCCTCCTTAGTAGGTATACCGGAAAAGGATTTAGAGCTCTATGGTAATTATAAGGCAAAAATAAATTCTGCCATATGGGAAGAACTAAAGGATAAAAAGGATGGTAAGTTAGTGCTTGTTTCAGCCATAACACCAACACCCGCAGGGGAAGGGAAATCAACTACTACTGTAGGCTTAGGCCAGGCATTGGCAAAGTTAGGTAAAAAGTCTGCCATAGCGCTGAGGGAGCCTTCCTTGGGACCCGTATTCGGTATAAAAGGCGGTGCTGCAGGAGGGGGATATGCCCAGGTAGTGCCCATGGAGGATATAAATCTTCATTTTACAGGGGATATGCATGCTATTACAACAGCGAATAATCTGCTGTCTGCAGCCATTGATAACCATATCACTCAAGGGAATACTTTGGGTATAGACTCCAGGCAGATAGTATGGAAAAGGGTTATGGATATGAATGACAGAGCCTTAAGAGATGTGGTGGTCGGGCTCGGCGGGAAGGCAAACGGTTTTGTCAGGCAGGATGGGTTTATGATAACCGTTGCTTCGGAAATAATGGCCATTCTGTGTTTAGCCAATGATATGGCGGATTTAAAAGAAAGGCTTTCAAATATTATTATTGGCTATAATTATGATAACAAGCCTATAAAAGCCGGGGATTTAAAGGTACATGGAGCAATGGCCTTGTTACTCAGGGATGCAATTAAGCCCAATTTGGTGCAAACCTTGGAAAACACTCCTGCTTTTATACATGGGGGACCTTTTGCAAATATTGCTCATGGATGCAATAGTATAGTTGCTACTAAATTGGGTCTGAAGCTTACAGATTATTTGATTACAGAAGCAGGATTCGGCGCTGACTTAGGAGCTGAAAAATTCATGAATATTAAGTGCAGGTATGCAGGTATAAAACCATCCGCTGTTGTTCTTGTGGCAACTGTCAGAGCTCTTAAGATGCATGGAGGGGTCAAAAAATCCGATTTGGGTAATGAAAATGTTCCGGCATTGGAAGCAGGTTTTGAAAATCTGAAGAAACATATAGAAAATATTAAAAAATTTGGTGTGCCTTCAGTAGTTGCAGTGAACAAATTTGTAACCGATACGGAAAGTGAGGTTTCTAAGCTAATGGAGCTTTGCAGGTTGGAAGGTGTAAATGCTGCAATATGCGATGTTTGGGAAAAAGGTGGAGAAGGTGGTTTAAACTTGGCGCATAAGGTTATAGAGGTTTGTGAAAAGGACAGCGAATTTAAATATTTATATAATGTGGAAGAACCGATAAAAGAAAAAATTGAAAAGATAGCCAAAGAGATTTATGGGGCTAAGGGTGTGGTGTATACAAGCAAAGCGGATAAAGAAATTAAGAGATTGGAAAAACTTGGTCTTGATAACTATCCCATATGCATGGCCAAAACGCAGTATTCACTTTCTGATAATCCGGATCTTATAGGTAGGCCTGAAGGATTTGAAATAACAGTTAAGGAAGTCAGGGTTTCAGCCGGCGCAGGATTTATTGTGGCACTGACCGGCGATATTATGATTATGCCGGGACTTCCAAAAGTTCCTTCGGCAGAAAAGATTGATATAGATGAAAAAGGCGTTATAACAGGACTGTTTTAAATGATAAGTAAAAGGGATGCATGTGCATCCCTTTTACTTATGGAAGGACAGGTTTATATAATGTGTAACTGTAACATCAATAAATGTAACAGTCACGTTGTTTACTTATTATTCCCAGTGTCAGAAATATTAGTATTTGATAAAGATTGCGTTGTGGAAAGGCTTAAATTCTGTTAGCGAAATGAAGGAAAAGCGAAATCACATGTGACTTAAGGGAGTTTTTATCACTTAATTTGTGTAATAGCGGGGATGGTTTGATTTCGCCCGTAATAAGCTTACAGACAATTAGCCTTGGAACTCAGCAATAGCATCAAATACAATAATCTGCTATTATGAATAAACTATAGTGTGAACAATAACAGCAAAACTTTGTTAAAAAATAAATAAAAATAGAGGTACTCTTTACATTGTAAATATGATATCATATGCTTAAGAAGGAAATCTTGCAAAAATAATAGCCGATGAAAGATATCATTCAAATTTTTCAATAAGGCATACAAAAATAGTTGAAGTAAACAGAACCTATAACAAAATACATATTTGGATATCTAAAATATAACTAAATATTTTTAGTTAAGGGAGGCATTGCATGTATAGTAAAGAAAAACTAAATGCAGTCAAAGAAAAAAGGGAGAATTGGGAGAAGACCCAAATCGAAAAGACTTTAGCTAAAAGGCCGGAACGAAAGGCAGAATTTAATAATGGGTCCGGAATTAAACTCAATCGTGTATATGACCCGGAAGATATTGCTGAAATTGACTATAATGACAGTCTTTCTTATCCGGGGGAATACCCATACACAAGAGGCGTACAGCCTACAATGTATAGGGGTAAGTTTTGGACAATGAGGCAATATGCGGGGTTTGCCACGGCTGAGGAATCAAACAAAAGATATAAGTATTTGCTGAATCAGGGGCAGACCGGGCTTAGTGTCGCATTTGATTTGCCAACACAGATAGGATACGATTCAGATCATCAGTTATCAGAGGGAGAAGTGGGCAAGGTCGGTGTTGCTATCGATTCCTTGAAGGATATGGAATTATTGTTTGATGGGATTCCCCTTGATAAGGTAAGCACATCGATGACCATTAATGCACCGGCTTCAGTTTTGCTGGCAATGTACATTGCCGTTGCGGAAAAACAAGGCGTATCTCCGGATAAGTTGTCCGGAACAATTCAAAATGATATTTTAAAAGAATACATAGCAAGAGGAACATATATTTTCCCAACAGAAGCTTCGATGAGATTGATAACAAATATATTTGAATACTGCGCTTCTGATGTACCGAAATGGAATACCATATCCATAAGCGGTTACCATATCAGAGAAGCCGGTTCAACTGCAGTTCAGGAAGTTGCATTTACTTTGGCTGATGGGATAGCTTATGTGGAAGCAGCGATAAAAGCAGGTTTGGATGTAGATGAATTCGGACCGAGACTTTCATTCTTTTTTAATTCTCATAATGATTTATTGGAAGAAGTGGCAAAATTCAGAGCTGCAAGAAGGTTATGGGCAAAAATAATGAAAGAAAGATTCGGAGCAAAGAATCCCAAGTCTATGATGCTTAGATTCCATACTCAAACCGGTGGGTCGACACTAACAGCTCAACAACCTGATAATAATGTTGTCAGGGTGGCTGTGCAGACATTGGCTGCAGTTTTGGGAGGAACTCAATCGTTGCATACTAACTCCAGAGATGAAGCTTTGGCTCTTCCTTCTGAGGATTCTGTCAGAATCGCCCTCAGAACCCAGCAGATAGTTGCCTATGAGAGCGGTGTGACCGAAACTGTAGATCCACTAGCAGGCTCTTATTATGTGGAGAGCTTGACCAATGAAATAGAAAAAAAAGCCGCAGATTATATTAGAAAAATCGATGACTTGGGCGGGGCGGCAAAGGCTATCGAAAGAGGGTTTATACAGAAAGAAATACAAGAATCGGCATACATTTACCAAAAAGAAATAGAGAAAAATGAAAGAATAGTAGTAGGCATGAATAAGTTTGAGATCGAGGAATCCACACCAAAAGGCTTATTAAGAGTGGATCCGGCTGTCGGAGAAATGCAAAAAGAGAAAATCAGGGCACTTAAAGATGACAGAGACAACAAAAAGGTAGAAGATGATCTAAAAGCACTGAAGGAAGCAGCATCCGGCGATGAGAATTTGATGCCATATATAATAGAAGCAGTAAAATCTTATTCCACGTTAGGCGAAATATGCGATGTTCTGAGAGATGTATTCGGCGAATATCAGCAATCTGTTATTTTGTAAGGAGGGGAAGTAATGAACAGACCGATCAGAGTTTTAGTTGCAAAGCCGGGTCTTGACGGGCATGACAGAGGGGCTAAAGTTGTTGCACGTGCTTTAAGAGATGCGGGGATGGAAGTTATTTATACGGGGCTTAGGCAGACTCCTGAGCAAATCGCAGAGGCTGCTATACAGGAAGATGTTGATTGCGTGGCTTTAAGCATATTATCCGGGGCGCATAATCATCTTTTTCCCAAGACCGTTAACCTTTTAAAAGAAAAAGGCGGAGATGATATTCTTGTGGTAGGCGGCGGAGTAATTCCGGAAGAAGACATTCCGGCTCTCAAAGAGGCAGGAATTGCCGCAATATTTACACCGGGCACCCCGACAGGTGTATCTATAGATTTCATCAGGCAAAATATCAAAAGAGCATAAGGATGGTGTGGGGAAATGGATATTAGGACAGGCTTGTTAGAAGGGAAAAAAAGAGCAGCGGCGCGTTTGATAACAATGTTGGAAAATGAAAGTGAAGAAGGCATTGCAGTATTAAAAGAATTTTTTCATTTAACAGGCAGGTCAAGAATTATAGGCATTACCGGGCCGCCGGGTGCAGGTAAAAGTACTGTTACTGACAGACTTGCGAAGCATTTAAGAAAATTAGATAAAAAAGTGGCCATCATAGCCGTTGACCCTACAAGTCCTTTCAGTGGCGGAGCTATTTTGGGCGATAGGATCCGTATGTCCGATTTGAATACGGATGAGGGGATTTTTATTCGCAGTATGGGGACAAGGGGCGCTTTGGGCGGGCTTTCCAAATCAGTTAATGGTGCGGTGAAGGTAATGGATATAATGGGATATGATTATATTTTCATTGAGACTGTAGGTGTAGGTCAATCAGAAATTGATATAGTCAAGGTAGCTGATACGGTAGTAATGGTTATGGTACCGGGGCTCGGAGATGATATTCAGGCAATAAAAGCAGGAATTATGGAAATAGGAGATATTTTTGCCGTCAACAAATCCGACAGGGAAGGCGCCGAAAGAACTGTAACCGAGATTGAAATGATGTTGGATTTGAATGGCATGGATGAATACAGGCCGCCTGTTAAAAATATTATAGCTATTGATAATATCGGAATAGATGAATTATATGAAGATATCGAAAAACACAATATATATATGATAGAGTCCGGTGCATTTATAAAACGCAGGATGAAAGCAATAGAAGAAGAAATATTAGGTATTTTTAAAGAAAATTTAATGAGTAAAGTGAGTAAATTACAGCAAAAGACAGATTATATGACAACCTTGATTACCGAAGTATATGGCAAGTCCAAGGATACATATACAGCCGCTTCAGAATTGTCGGATATAATAAATAAAGAGGGGGGGAAAATAAGTGGTTAATAAATTGGATCATATAGGTATTGCTGTGAAAGATTTAGAAGAGTCGGTCAAGTTTTATGAAGAGGTCTTAGGATTGAAACTTCAAGGGATAGAAACAGTTGAGGAGCAAAAAGTTAAGGTGGCTTTTTTGCCCCTTGGTGATACTGAGTTGGAACTATTGGAAGCAACTTCTCCTGACAGCCCTATTGCAAAGTTTATAGAAAGCAAGGGTCAGGGGGTACAGCATTTGGCTTTTAGAGTAGATAATATAGAAAAAGTACTGGGGGAGATGAAAGAAAAGGGAATCAGATTGATTGATGAAAAACCTCGATACGGCGCCGGCGGCGCAAAAATTGCTTTCTTACATCCTAAGAGCACAAACGGTGTTTTAGTAGAGTTATGTGAAAGGAAAGAATAGGAGTGGTAAAATGTCAATGGAAAAAATTAAAGAACTTCAAGAATTAAGGCAAAACATCACTTTGGGTGGCGGCGAAAAAAGAATTAAAAAACAGCATGATGCAGGCAAAATGACAGCGAGAGAAAGATTAGCTCTACTTTATGACGAAAATAGCTTTGTCGAAATTGATGCATTTGTTAAACATCGCTGTACGGAATTAGGCATGCAGGATGTCGAAGCCCCCGGAGAAGGTGTTATAACTGGATATGGCACTGTTGACGGTAAATTGGTTTATGCTTTTGCGCAGGATTTTACCGTGATAGGTGGGTCTTTGGGAGAAATGCATTCGAAAAAAATATGCAAGATAATGGATATGGCGTTAAAGATGGGTGCCCCGTTGGTAGGAATCAATGACTCAGGCGGTGCAAGAATTCAAGAAGGCGTGGATGCACTTTCTGGATACGGTAATATATTCTACCGAAATACAATAGCCTCTGGTGTTATACCTCAAATATCGGTAGTTATGGGTCCTTGCGCCGGCGGTGCTGTTTATTCGCCTGCTTTAACGGATTTTGTTTTTATGGTTGATAAAACCAGCCAGATGTTTATTACGGGACCACAAGTTATTAAAGCAGTAACGGGAGAAGACGTTACCTTTGAAGAATTAGGCGGTGCAATGACCCATAATCAGATTAGCGGTGTTGCCCATTTCATAAGCAGCAATGAAGAAGAATGCATTAATGAGATAAAAAGGCTTCTGAGCTTCTTACCTTCCAACAATATGGAAGGCGTGCCGGTATTTGATTGTGATGATGATATAAACAGAGTAGAAGAAGCACTTAATGAAATAGTGCCGGATAACCCTAACAAAGCCTATGATATGAAAGAGGTTATTAGGCTGCTTGTTGATAATGGCGACTTTATGGAGGTTCAGCCTTATTATGCAATGAATATTATTACCGGATATGCAAGGCTTAACGGAAAAAGTATCGGGATAATAGCCAATCAACCCAAAGTATTAGCCGGATGCTTGGATATAAATGCTTCTGATAAAGGCGGAAGATTTATAAGAACCTGTGATGCTTTTAATATTCCTGTGCTTACATTGGTTGATGTACCGGGGTTCTTGCCGGGAACAAATCAGGAATATGGCGGGATCATACGGCATGGCGCAAAAATGCTTTATGCTTACAGTGAAGCAACGGTTCCCAAGGTTACTCTTATAGTGAGAAAATCATATGGAGGAGCCTATCTGGCAATGTGCAGTAAAGATATGGGTGCTGATCAGGTATTTGCATGGCCTTCTGCAGAAATCGCGGTTATGGGGCCTGATGGGGCAGCAAATATTATATTCAAAAGAGAAATCGAAGCTGCTGATGATCCGGTTACGGTAAGAAATGAAAAAATTCAGGAATACAAGGATAAATTTGCTAATCCATATGTTGCAGCGCAAAGAGGTTATGTAGATGATGTTTTGGAACCTGCTTTGACAAGACAAAGATTGATTTCTGCATTTGATATGTTAGAGAGCAAGAGAGAAACAAGACCAATGAAAAAACACGGCAATCTACCCGTTTAAGAAGGGGTGTAAAAAATGAGTG